>CBJKNR010000295.1:0-5205 GCA_966417555.1 uncultured Sphingopyxis sp. | reverse complement strand
CGGTCGGGCCGGCACCGAAGCCGATCGACGCGACCGATTTCAGCGGCACCGTCGTCCCGCGCGCGGTCGGCACCGGCAGATTCTCGATCGTCGCAAGGCTGCGGCGCGAATCTTCCGACAAAAGCACGCGGATCGGGATCTGACGATCGGACAGCGAGAATTTGGCCGCATTCTGGTCGATGTCGCCCAGCGTCGCGATACGGATCGTCTGGCTGAGCGCAGAGGTCGTCACGCCGAGTTCGGCGGCAAGGTCGAGCCGCGGCGTCACGATGATTTCGGGGCGCGGGATATCGCCCTCGATCCGCGGCGCACGCACTTCCTTCAGCCTTTCCATCTGCGACACGATGAGGCGCGCGTGCTTTTCGAGCGCGACCGGATCGTCGCCGCCGATGACCATCGTCATGTCGCGGCCCGAAAAACCGCCCGACTGGCTCTGGAAGGTCACGCGCGCGTCGGGGATTGCCGCCATCTGCGGCTGCAGGCTGCGCTCCCATTCGACGCTGGTGACCTCGCGGCTCTTCTTCAGCGTGATATAGACGCCGCCGTCGTTGACGTTGACCTCGTAAAAGGCGTTCTCGACATTCTTGTCCTTCGACAGGATCGCGTTGATCTGGTTCGAGATATGCTCGCTCTGCGCCAGCGTCGAGCCCGGCGGCAGTTCGTAGCGGATCTGGCTGTAGTCGCTGTTGATCGTCGGCTGGAACTGCTGCGGCAGGATCATCAGCAGGACGACGCTGAGCGCCAGCGAGAGCACGCCGATGCCGACGATCCACACACGATGGTCGAACAGGCGCGCCCAAGCGCGCTGGAGCATGAATTTCGCCCAGTTGGTAAAGCCGAAATTCCTTGCGCCCATCGCATAGGCGATCGCACCGAGGATGATGGCGAGCAGGCTCGCGCCAACATAGGTGAAGATCGCCTCGAACGGCGTCTTCAGCAGGAAGTACATCGCCGTGTTCGGCGCGTCCTGCCCCACCGGAACCGGCTGGAAATAGGCATAGATCGCATAGAGGACCGACAGGCCGGCGAGGACCAGCGGCACCGCCAGATAAGCGAGTTTCGTCGGGTGCGCCTCGTAACGCGCGCGCACTGCATGATGCTTTCTGTTGTCGAGCGTCCAGGCGAGGATGCGTTCGTAACGGTCGACCCACGGCCCCGAGGCATGGTCCTGCTCGCCCTGCGCCGACAGGAAATAGGCGGCGATCATCGGCGTGATCATGCGCGCGACCGCCAGGCTGACGAGCACCGCGAACACGACGGTCAGGCCGAACTGGATAAAGAACTGGCCCGAGATGCCGGGCATCAGCGCGACGGGCAGGAAGACCGCGACGATCGACATGGTGGTCGCGACAACCGCGAGACCGATTTCGTCGGCGGCGTCGATCGACGCCTGATAGGCGGTCTTGCCCATGCGCATGTGCCGGACGATATTCTCGATCTCGACGATCGCGTCGTCGACGAGCACACCCGCGACGAGGCTGAGTGCCAGCAGCGACAGGCCGTTCAGCGAAAAGCCCATCATGTCCATGAACCAGAAGGTCGGGATCGCCGACAGCGGAATCGCCATCGCGCTGATCAGCGTCGCGCGCCAGTCGCGCAGGAACAGGAAGACGACGACGACGGCGAGCACCGCGCCCTCGATCATCGCGAGCATCGAGCTGCGATATTGTTCCTTCGTATATTCGGTGCGCGTGAAGAGGATCTTGAATTCGACCTGCGGGTTCGCCTTCCTGATCTCCTCGAGCTTCTTCATCGTCTCGTCGTGGATGGTGACGTCGGATGCGCCCTTCGCCTTCTCGATCGAGAAGGACAGCACCTGCTTGCCCTCGATCTTGGCAAGGTTGCGCTGTTCGGCATAGCCATCGCTCACCTTCGCGACATCGGCGAGGCGGATCGTGCGGCCATTGCCGATCGAGATGCGCGTCTCGCCGAGCTGGAAGGCGTTTTCGGCGTTGCCGAGCACGCGCACCGCCTGTTCGGATCCGGCGATCTCGGTACGTCCGCCCGCGGCATTGACATTCACCTGGCGCAGCTGCTGGTTCACCTGGCTCGCGGTGAGGCCGTAGCTTTGCATGCGTGCGGGATCGAGGATAACGCGGATCTCGCGGCTGACGCCGCCCGAGCGGCTGACCTTCGCCATACCCTGAATCGACAGCAGTTCCTTCGCGACGGTGTTGTCGACGAACCAGCTCAATTGCTCGAGCGTCATGTCGGAGGTTTCGACGGCGAAATAGGTGATCGGTCCGCCCGCCGCGTCGACGCGCACGACCTGTGGCTCGAGGATGCCCTCGGGCAGGTCGCTGCGGATTTGCTGCACGGCCTGGTTGACGTCGTTATAGGCGCGGTCGATCGGCGTGCCGATCGCGAACTGCACCATCGTGCGGCTGTTGCCTTCGCCGACATAGGATGAAAGCTCGTCGACGCCGCTGACGGCGCGCACCGCGGCCTCGACGCGCTGGGTAACCTGCGTCTCGAGTTCCGACGGCGCCGCACCGGGCTGGGCGACGATGACCTGCACCATCGGGAATTCGACATCGGGATTGTCGTTGACGTCCATCCGGTTGAAGCTGACGACGCCCGCCAGCAGCAGCAGGATGAACAGCACGATCGGCGGCACCGGATTGCGGATGCACCAGGCGGAAATGTTGCGAAAGCTCATGTCTCAAACGCCTCTGTGCGCCAATGGATTGCCGGTATGAACCGAATTACTGCGACGATTTCCGGACCACCGGCTTCACCTTGTCGCCGGGATTGAGGAAAGCGCCTGCCAGCGCGACGACCCGCTCGTTGCCGGTCAGCCCCGACGCGATCGACACGCCGCGGTCGGTCACCTCGCCGACCTTCACCGGCTGGCGCCTGATCGTGTTGTTGCCATCGACGACGAGCACGAAATTGCCTTCGGGCCCGCTCTGCACCGCGCTTTCGGGAAGCAGCGGCGCTTCGGCCGTGCCGGCGACAAGCCGGGCGTCGGCGAACCCGCCGGGACGCAGCGCCGACGAATAAGGCACCGCGATACGGACCGTGCCCTGGCGCGTATCCATGTTGACGACCGGCGCGACCTGCCACACCTGTCCCGCGATCCGGACGTCGGTCCCGACCGGCGTCACCGTCGCGCGCGTACCGACCCTGACGCGCGCCAGATCGGCCTCGGCCATCTGCGCCAGCATTTCCATCTCGCCGCCGCGCGCCATGCGGAAGAGCACGCCGCTGCCCGCGCCGACGATCTGGCCGGGTTCGACCTGCCGCGTCAGCACCAGCCCCGCCGCCGGTGCGACGATATTGAGCCGGTCGTTGCGCGCCGTGGCTTCGGCATATTGCGCCTGCGCAACGCGAACGCGCGCATTGGCGGCGTCGCGCGTCGCGCGCTTGCGGTCCATGTCGGCCTTTGAAATGAAGCCGCGGCCGACCAGCGCCTGCGCGCGTTCGAGTTCGGCCTGGGCAAGGTCGGCGTCGGCCTGCGCGACGCGGATCGAGGCCGCAAGGCTCGCCGCCTGCTGCGTCTGGACCGCGCGGTCGATGACCGCCAGCGCCTGCCCGGCGCCGACCCACTGGCCGGGCTCGACAAGCACGCGGACGACCTGCCCGCCCTCGCCCGCGACACCGACCGGCATTTCGCGCCGCGCCGCGATCGTGCCGTTGGCGGCGATGGCCGCCTCGACCGACACGCGGCCGGGGATCACGACGGTGACGTTCGGAACCGCGGCCCCCTCCTGCCCTTCGGCATCCGCCGCGCCCTTGCTGCTGGTATAGGCATAATAGGTCGCCGCCAGCGCCAGCGCGATCAGCACAAGCGCGATGATCAGCCAGCTGCGCTTGCGCCGGCGGTCGTCGGCGTCCTCATAAAAGCTTTGCGTGCCCGCGAGACTGTCCATCGAATCCACTTTCCGCTCGTAATTCACGCCGAAACCCTCCCCTGCCTTGCGCGGCATAACGTTGCGGTGGGCGCAAGCGCGCCCGCCCCCCATCGACCCCGCACAACAGGATCAATCACTGCGAGGTGTATTACCTAATTACATCACCACTGGCAAGAGGCGAAACTTCGCCGTTCCCCTTGTTCCCCGGAGCGGGCGCCATAGACATGTTATCGTGCGATTTCCAGTGGTTGTGACGTGAAAAAGGGCGGCTCGCCCAGCGGCGGCCGCCCTTTTCTTCGCGCTGGCCCGGCGGGACCGGCTATCGCCGTCCGGCGGTCAGCGTACGCGGCCGCGGCGCACGAGGTTGAAGATGCCGAGCAGGATCACGGCGCCGAGAAAGGCGGTGAGCAAGGTCATCGGATCGAATGCGTCGCCACGCAGATGGCCGCCGCCGAACAGGAAGCGGCCAAGGATCGATCCGACGCAACCGACGATGATGTTGAGGAAGATACCCTGCTGGGCGTCGGTCCGCATCACGATGCTGGCAAGCCATCCGATGATACCGCCCATGATGATAGCAATAATCCAAGTCATAAGATCACCCCTACGATCGTTTCTGGCGCCTGACCCTGCAGGCCTCCCGTTGGTAACCCAAATATTTGAAATCGCCTAGCGGAATGGCGGTAGAGACGCCCCATTCCGGTCAGCGGACACGCCCGCGGCGAAAAAGGTTGATGATCCCGAGGAGTACCACCGCACCGATGAAGGCCCAAAGCAGTCCGACCGGGCTGAAGGTGTCGAGGCTGGCGCCCATGCCGAAGAAGCTGCCGAGGAAATTGCCGAGAAACGCCCCGACGATGCCGACGACGACGTTCAGGATGATGCCCTGCTGCGCATCGGTGCGCATGACGATGCTCGCCAGCCAGCCGATGATGCCGCCGACGATCAATGTGATGATCAAGCCCATGATTTTCCCTTCCCTGAACCGGCCGGGCATGCGCCGGGGGCCGGCGATTATTGAACGTCCGGTCGTGGCCGGACATCGCTTGAGCGATACCGAAACAATGCAGTCGGGGATCGAAAGGTTCCCGGCCGGCCCGCCTGGGCTCGGCCGGGACAAGGGGGATCGGTTCCTGATCGGGAACGTCTCCGGGTCGCAAGACGCAACTAAGCAGCCGCATTTGACGCTGATGTGACGAAAGTCACAGCAGCGAAAATAATGTGGAGTGGCGATAGCTCTTGCCTCGTCATCCCGGGGAAAGACAGGGGCCCACCCCCCCATCCCTACGCCCCAGCGAAATCCCCGCCCTCTCCGGGAGGGCGATCCCACGAAAAAGAATCAAGCTGCACA
>CBJKNR010000294.1:0-5217 GCA_966417555.1 uncultured Sphingopyxis sp. | reverse complement strand
CGCTGCGCCTCGCGCGCGCGTTCGAACATCTGCACGATCGCAAAGGCGCCGATGCCGCAGATCGCGACCGCCAGCGCGACGAGCCACGGATCGTGGTCGATCGCGATACACATCGCCAGCCTGATCAAAATCCCACCTTTCGCCTCGAACATCCGTCGCCAAGACGGACGAGTCCCCGCGGCTCCAATGGGCGGAAATCACTTACAAAAGTGTAAATGCCGTCGCCCGCGGGATCAGGCCTCGACCGTTCCCTCGTCGCGCTCGGCCTGCTGGCGCGCCCACATGTCGGCGTAGAGCCCGCGCATGCCGAGCAGCTGGTCGTGCGTCCCCGTCTCGGCGACGCGGCCGCGCTCGAGCACGATGATGCGGTCGGCGTTCGTTACCGTCGACAGGCGGTGCGCGATCACCAGGGTCGTGCGCCGCGCGGCGATGCGATCGAGCGTCGACTGGATCGCCGCCTCGGTGCGGCTGTCGAGCGCGCTCGTCGCCTCGTCGAGGATCAGCAGCGGCGGGTTCTTGAGCAGGGTGCGCGCGATCGCGACGCGCTGCTTCTCGCCGCCCGACAGCTTGAGCCCGCGTTCGCCGACCTCGGTCTCATAGCCTTGCGGCAAGAGCGCGATGAAGCCGTCGATCGCCGCGCCCTCGGCCGCTGCGGCGATCTCCTCGGCGCGCGCATCCTCGCGGCCATAGGCGATATTGTAACCGATCGAATCGTTGAACAGCACCGTATCCTGCGGGACGATGCCGATTTCGGCGCGCAGGCTCTTTTGCGTGACCTTCGAAATATCCTGATCGTCGATCAGGATCCGCCCGCCCTGCGGGTCATAGAAGCGGAAGAGCAGCCGCGCGATCGTCGACTTGCCCGCGCCCGACGGCCCGACGATCGCCAGCGTCTCGCCCGCTTGGACCGCGAAGCTCACGCCGTTCAGGATCGTGCGGTCGGGCTCGTAGCCGAAGACGACATTGTCGAACGTCACCGCGCCGCCGTTCACCACCAGCGGCCACGCACCCTCCGCATCGGCGATTTCGGGCGGCGTGTCGATCAGGCGGAACATCGCCTCCATGTCGATCAGCCCCTGGCGGATCACGCGATAGACCATGCCGAGCATGTCGAGCGGGCGGAAGAGCTGCGCGAGCAGCGTGTTCACCAGCACGACGTCGCCGACCTTGTACTCGCCGGTCGACCAGCCCCACACCGTATAGGCCATCGCGCCCGCGAGCGCGGCGTTGGTGATCAGGCTCTGCCCGATGTTGAGCCAGGCGAGGCTGTTCTCGCTCTTCACCGCGGCGCGCGCATATTGGTCGGCGACGTCGCGGTAGCGTGCTTCCTCGCGCTCCTCGGCGCCGAAATATTTGACCGTCTCGTAATTGAGCAGGCTGTCGACGCTGCGCCCGATCGTCAGCGTGTCGAGGTCGTTCATCCGCGTGCGCAGCGCGTTGCGCCAGTCGGTCACCTTGCGCGTGAAGATGATGTAGACGACGACCATCAGCGCGGTCGCACTCGCAAGGCCGAAACTGAATTTGGTCCAGAAGATGATCAGCACCGCGGCAAGTTCGACGATCGTCGGCGCGATGTTGAACAGCAGGAAATACAGCATCGTGTCGATGCTCTTAGTGCCGCGCTCGATCACCTTGGTAACCTCGCCCGTCCGCCGCGCGAGGTGGAAGCGCAGGCTCAGCGCGTGCAGGTGGCTGAAGGTCGTGATCGCGAGTTCGCGCGTCGCATCCTGCCCGACGCGTTCGAACACGACGTTGCGGAGATTGTCGAACAGGACCCCGGCAAAGCGCGCGCCGGCATAGGCGAGCACCAGCCCGATCGCGAGCGCCACGCCATCCTCCATCCCCGGCGCCATGCGATCGATCGCGGCGCCATAGAGAAAGCCCATCGACAGCTGCACGCCCTTCGACGCGAGCACAATAAGCCCTGCGAGGACGATGCGAACCTTCGCTTCGGTCTGGCCCGCGGGCCACAGATAGGGCAGGAACCGCCTGAGCGTCGCAAGGACGGGCGGTTCGCGGCTGGCTTCGGCGGACGTGGAGGTGTCAGGCGGCATGCGCGCCCCATGTAGGGGCGATGCGCCGCGCGAACAACGCTTACCTCGGCGCGCGCTGCCCCGCATGGCGGATGATGCGGTCGATCAGCCGCCGTTCTTCGGACGTCGGGGTCGGCACGATCACCATCGGGGGTTCCTGCCGGCGGCCGAACAGCGGGCGCCGGGGCGGGACGATCGGCGAAAAACGCATGGGGGCTGCTTCCGTTACCTGTGCGGCGTCGCCCCCCGGCTCCGCGATGATCTGGTCCCGGCACAACCGTGAAGCCGCGTGGTTGCGGCCCGGTAAAACAGCGTGGTTACTGCTTTCTTTCCGGTACCGTGAAGGTGCCGGTCACGCGCCCGCCGGTGCCGCCCTGCACCGGGTTGCCGTCGGGCCCGCGCGCCGCGCCGCGCCCGTCGACCGTCGCGCGCCCGCTGTTGAGGTCGATCACCAGCCGCCCGCCGCGCAGATGGTTGCCGCGCTGGCGCAGTTCGACATTGCCGACCATTGTGATCAGGCGGCGGTCGAGATCGTAAATCGCGACATTGCCCTTCGCACTCTCGTCGCCCTTCACCACCGTCACGCCGCCGGTCGCGTCGAGCCGGTTGACGTCGGTGCCGCCCGACCGGGTGTAGGCGACGGTCATCCGCGGCGCGGTAACGGTCAGCCCTGCCTGCGTCACGCGGACATTGCCCGCCAGCACGACGCGGTCGGAGCGATCCTGCACCTCGATGCTGCCCGCGGCGAAATCGACCGGCGCATTGCTGTTGTGATTGGCGAGCGCCTGCGCCTGTGCGGCGTCGCCGCCGCCCGTCGACACGATCGCGAGGCTGGTCAGCACAAAGCCCGCGCCCGCGAGCATCGCGCTCTTCATGGGCGCCAGGCTCCTGCTGGGCGAAAGCCGGTTCATTTGAGCACTCCCTGATTGATCCTGAGCCGCGCATTGCCCTCAAGGCGAACCACCCGCCGGTCGAGGTCGGCGGACAGCTGGTTGGCCGAAAACTGGCCGATGTTCAATGCGCCGTCGACCCCGCCTTGTCCGGTGAGGCTGCGCGTCTTCAGATCGACCGCGACATTGCGCGCGTCGATGCGGTAACCGTTGGCGCTGCGCACCTGGACGGTGCCGGGCACCGCGACCTTTTCGGTGTCCATATTATAGGCGCCGTCGCGCGCGACGATCGTCGCCGGCCCGTCCTCGAGCTTGATCGCGCCCGACAGGTCGGTCATCCGCACGATCGGCTCGGCCGAGCTTTTCTGCACCGCGCTGCCCGCGAGCAGCGCGAAGGGCTGCCCCTTGGCGTCCTGGCCGCGATATTCGGCGCGCGTCACCTTCATCCGCTCGCTCGCCATGTCGACCTTGTCCTTGGCGAGCAGGAAGCTGATCTCGGCGCGCTGGGTAAAGGGCGAAAAGACGAGGATCGCCGCAACGACGCCGATCACCAGCGGCAGGCCGAAGCGCAGGATGCGCACCAGCCGGTCGTGGCTCGACCCGCTGCGCGCCCACATCTGGCGCATCGTGCGGTCAAGATCGGCGCGTTCGGACATTCATCGGGCCTTTGTGCGAATCGCTCTCGGATATGGCTCACATATGGGCGAAAATATCGACTTCGGGCCAGCCCGCGAGGTCGAGCGCCGCGCGCGTCGGCAGGAAGTCGAAGCAGGCCTGCGCCAGCCCGCTACGCCCCTCGCGCGCCAGCCGCGCATCGAGTATCTCTTTCATCGCGTGCAGGAAGCGCACGTCGCTCGCCGCATAATCGCGCTGCGCGTCGGAGAGTTCGGCGGCGCCCCAGTCGCTCGACTGCTGCTGCTTCGACACTTCCTGCCCCAGGAGTTCGCGCACCAGCTCCTTCAGCCCGTGGCGGTCGGTATAGGTGCGCACCAGCTTCGAGGCGATCTTGGTGCAATAGACGGGCGCCGTCACGACGCCGAGCGCCTGCTGCAGCGCCGCGATGTCGAAGCGCGCGAAGTGAAACAGTTTCAACCGGCCCGGATCGGCGAGTATCGCCTTCAGCACCGGCGCGTCATAGCGGCTGCCGGGGCCGAAGCGGACGAGATGCTCGTCGCCCGACCCGTCGCTGATCTGGACCAGGCACAGGCGGTCGCGCTGCGGATTGAGCCCCATCGTCTCGGTATCGACTGCGACCGCGCCCGGGCCAAGCACCCCCTCGGGCAAATCTTCTTCGTGGAAATAGACCGTCATGATCTCGCCTTAGGCCAAGCGGCCCTGCCGCTCAATGGCTGGTTTTCGGGGCCGGGCCCGCACCCCGGCAGCCCGCGGCAAAACGTGTAAATTCCGGCGCCATCTTTCTGAAATTTTCTGTTCGCAGCCTGTGGATAATTAGGCTATATCTTGCGCCATTGGTGGCATGGGGCGAGTCCGTGCCTGTGGTGAACTGCGTCCCCGTCCGGCGCAATGAGCCGGTTGAATGGGGTGTGGACGACCGAAAGCGACTAACAGACTATGAGTTTCAACAAGGATCGGCGCGGCCAGCGTGGACGCGGCAAGCGCGATGATTTCGGCAATTTCGACAGCTTCGAACCTGCACCCTATGGCGGCGACAGCTACGGCGGCGCTCGCGGCGGTTTTGGCGACCGTGACCGCGGCGGCTTTGGCGGCGGTGATCGCGGCGGATTCGGCGGTGGCGACCGCGGCGGCGGCTTTGGCGGCGGTGGCGGTGGTTTCGGCGGCGGACGTGGCGGCGGCATGCCCGCGCAGGTCGTCGGCGAAGGCCAGGGCACGGTGAAATTCTTCAACGCGTCGAAGGGCTTCGGCTTCGTCGCCCGCGACGACGGCGGCGAAGATGTGTTCGTCCACATCAGCGCGGTCGAACAGGCAGGGCTGCAGGGACTCGCTTCGGGCCAGCCGCTCGCCTTCACGCTCGTCGAGCGCAATGGCAAGGTGTCGGCGATCGATCTCAAGATCGAGGGCGAACCCCTCCCGATCGAGGAATTTGCTCCGCGCCAGCGCGATGACCGCGGCGCACCCGGCGGCGCGCGCGGCCGCCGTCAGCTGACCGGCGAGCGCACGTCGGGCACCGTCAAATTCTTCAACACGACGAAAGGCTTCGGCTTCATCGCGCGCGACGACGGACAGGCCGACGCCTTCGTCCACATCAGCGCGGTGCAGCGCGCGGGCATGGCCGGCCTCGACGAAGGCGACCGCGTCGCGTTCGACATCGAGGT
>CBJKNR010000293.1:0-5222 GCA_966417555.1 uncultured Sphingopyxis sp. | reverse complement strand
CCCCAATACAGACCCGACGCCGCAAACGAAAAAGGGCGGCGCACGGCCGCCCTTCCGGATCGCGTGGCCCCGCCTGCGCGGGGATGACGCATTTCCAACCCACGCGCGTTCAGCGCATGGGGAAATGCGTCACTTGATCTTGGCTTCCTTGAACTCGACGTGCTTGCGCGCGCGCGGGTCGTACTTCCGCACCGACATTTTTTCGGTCATCGTGCGCGGGTTCTTCTTGGTGACATAGAAAAAGCCCGTGTCGGCGGTGCTCACCAGCTTGATCTTGACGGTCGTCGGCTTGGCCATGGCCCTGTTCCTCGAAGTAATTGCACATCCGCCGGAGAACCGATGGATGCCGCGGGACTAGGGGCCCCGACGTTGGTGTGAAAAACATGAAAGGGCCGCGCGACGCCGCGCCGCCCTTCAATATCCGGGCGCCTTTGGCGGGATTCGGCCTTTCTGTCAAGCGAAAGCGAAGGGCGGGCGGCAGATCGGCCGCCCGCCCGGGAGGGGTCTCAGGCGTTCCTGATCTGAAAGCGGACGGTCATCACCTTCCAGCTTTCCTCGGGCACCCCGCCGCGCGTCGCGGGCTTGAAACGCCATTTGGCGAGCGCACGGCGCTTCGTCGCCTCGAAGAAGCCCGGGCTGTCGGTGCTGACCAGCTCGACCGCCTTGACGCGCCCGTCAGTGCCGATGAGGACGCGCACCTTCGCAATGCCTTCGATCGCGCCATGCTGTTCGCGCGGGGGATAGTCGGGCTGGAAGGAGCCAGCAAAGCGCGAATCAAGTTCGGCGAACACCAGCTTGGGCTTGGCCGGGGTAATGGGCGGATCGGCCGTGACCGACGGCCCGGCTCCTGTCCCCGCGGGCGGCACATAGGGGGGTAGCGGCGGCGCCTCCGGCGGATCCTGTGCCACCGGGGGAAGCGGGCTCGGCGGCGCCGTAAATTCGGTCTGCTGCGGCTGTGCCCGGGGTTTGGCGTCAGGCTTAGGTTCGGGTGGTTTGGGCTTGGGCAGCGTGAACGACCTCCACGGCGGCGTCGAAGTCGTCGGTTCGTCGATGATGATCATCGGCGACAGCGCCACCGCGACGACGAGCGCCGCGGGCAGGCCGACGGCGAACAGGGCGGCAACCGGATGATGACGATTGTCGCTGCCGTAACTTGCGCGCGGCACGTTGCCCGACGCACCGGCAGGTGCTGTCGTCGCCTCGGGCGGGGTCATAATCGCCGAGATCAGGGGTATCAGGGTCATGGCCTCTCTCCTTGCCTTCATGACCCGGCCCCGCGGCGTTCTGACCGTCAGCGTCGGCCAGGTCAGATTGACGTGATATTATAACATAACTCCACTTGTCAAGCAGATCGGTAGGCAAGAATCGGCAAAGGCTGGAGGGAACGGCTAGGCGGCGGATAGCCGCGCCACCGCCTGATCCTTGTCGATCAGCGGCAGCAGCTCGGCCATATCGGGGCCATGGTCGCGCCCGGTCAGCGCGCGGCGCAGCGGCAGGAAGAGCGCGCGGCCCTTCGCCCCCGTCGCGTCCTTCACCGCGCCGGTCAGTGCGTGCCATGGGTCGTTCGCCCAGTCGATCGCAGGGGCGGCCCGCGCCGCCGCGTCGAGCACCGGCCTGTCGGCCGCCTCGGTGGGGGGGGGCGTAAAGGGGCCGTCGAATACCGGCACCCAGTCGCCCGCCTCGGCCACCGCCATCAGGTTGGGGCGAATCGCGTTCCAGCGCGCCCCGGTGATTGTTGCAGGCAGACGATCCGCGACCGCGGCATGATCGGTGTGATGCAATATCTTCTGGTTGAGCAGCGCCAGCTCCGCCTCGTCGAAACGCGCGGGCGCGCGGCCGAAGCGCGCGAAGTCGATGCCCTCGATCAGCGGCGCGGGCGACGTCACCGGCTCGACCGGATCGCTGGTGCCGAGCCGCGCGAGCAGCGCCACGAGCGCGATCGGCTCGATCCCCGCCTCGCGCAGGCTTTCCATTCCGAGCGAGCCGAGCCGCTTCGACAATTTGCCTTCGGTCCCGACGAGCAGGGCTTCGTGCGCGAATTCGGGCGGCCTCGCCCCGAGCGCCTCGAACATCTGGATCTGCGCCGCGGTGTTCGACACATGATCCTCGCCGCGCACGACATGCGAGATCGCCATCGCGATGTCGTCGATCACGCTTGGCAGCAGATAGAGCCAGCTGCCGTCGGCGCGCCGCACCACCGGGTCGGACATCGTCTTCGGCTCGAAATGCTGGGTGCCGCGGACCATGTCGATCCATTCGATCGGCGCATCATGGTCGAGCCTGAAACGCCAATGGGGAGCAATGCCTTGGGGCACCGGCGCGTCCTCCGGCTTGCGCTCGTAAACCGGCGGCAGCCCGCGCGAGAGCAACACCTTGCGGCGGATGTCGAGCTCCTCGGGGGTTTCGTAGCAGGCATAGACGCGGCCCGCCGCCTTCAGCTTCCCGAACTCTGCCTCGTACAGTGCGAAGCGCGCCGACTGCCTTTCCTCGCCGTCGAGGTCGAGCCCGAGCCACGATAGGTCGGCGCGGATCGCTTCGACATATTCCTCTTTCGATCGCTCGAGGTCGGTATCGTCGATCCGCAGCAGGAAACGCCCGCCATGCTTGCGCGCCCACAGCCAATTGTGGAGCGCTGTGCGAACGTTGCCGACGTGAAGCATTCCGGTCGGCGAGGGAGCGAAGCGGGTGGTGACGGTCATGGGCGGCGCCTATAGCCGTTTTCGCGCGCGACGCGAGTCAGGCAGTGCGAAAACCGTGGGTGATCGGATAACGCCGGTCGCGGCCGAAGTTGCGCGTCGACAGCTTGACTCCCGGCGGTGCCTGCCGGCGCTTGTACTCGGCGAGCATCAGAAGGCGTTCGATCCGCACCACCGCATCGCGGTCGAAGCCGTAGCGCGCAACCACGTCGTCGACGCTTGCCTCTTCCTCGACGAGCATGTGCAGCATGCGGTCGAGATCGGCGTATGGCGGCAGGCTGTCCTCGTCCTTCTGGTCGGGGCGCAGCTCGGCGCTCGGCGGCTTGGTGATGATCGTATCGGGCATCACCGGGGTCACCGGGTTGCGCGTCAGCCGCGGCACATTCTCGTTGCGCCACTTGGCGATCGCGAAGACCGTCATCTTGTATGCGTCCTTGAGCGGATTATAGCCGCCCGCCATGTCGCCATAGATGGTCGCATAGCCGACGCTCATCTCGCTCTTGTTGCCCGTCGTGAGCAGCATCGGGCCGAATTTGTTGCTGAGCGCCATCAGCGTCACGCCGCGGATACGCGACTGGACATTCTCCTCGGTGATGTCGACCTCGCGGTCGGCGAAGCTGCCCGCAAGCATCTGGTCGAACGCCTCGACCGCGGGAACGATCGGGATCGTGTCGAGCCGGCACCCGATCATCTTCGCGCAACCCGTCGCATCGGCGAGGCTTGCCTCGCTCGTGAAACGGCTCGGCAGCATCACGCACCACACCCTGTCGGGCCCGAGCGCGTCGGCGGCGATCGCGGCGCAGATCGCCGAATCGATCCCGCCTGACAGGCCGAGCACGACCCCGGGAAAGCGGTTGCGTTCGACATAGTCACGCAGGGACAGGATCATCGCGCTATAGATGTCGGCGGGGTGAGCCTCCCATTCAGCGATCGCACCCGGTTCGCAGGCCCAGCGGCCGTCACCTTTATTTGTCCAGCGCGTGACGCGCTCCTCGCCCTCCCAGTCGACGAGCCGGTGCGCTGTGGAACCATCGTCGTTGAGGACGAAGGAGCAGCCGTCGAACACCAGTTCGTCCTGCCCGCCGATACGGTTGAGGAAGATCAGCGGCAATTTCGTCTCGGCGACGCGGCTCGCGAAGACCTGCGTTCGCCGGCGCTCGTCCTTGTCGATCTCGTACGGGCTACCATTGACCGATATGAGCAGTTCGGCCCCCTGCGCCGCGAGATGCTGACACACCGTCGGCAGCCAGCCATCCTCGCAGATCGGCAGGCCGAGCTTCACGCCGCGCCATTCGACGACATCGGGGAGCGGGCCGGGAACGAAGATGCGCTTTTCGTCGAAGGTTCCGTAATTCGGGAGCTCATGCTTGCGCCGTGTCGCGACGACCTGGCCGCCGTCGAGCAAGGCCACGATATTATAAAGCGCATCGCCCCCATTCCCGTCTTTGGCGCGCTCGACCGAGCCGACGAGCATCGCCGGGCCGCCGTCGGCGGTTTCCGCCGCCAGCTCGGCAAGCAGCGCGGCCGCCCGCCCGGCCAGAGCGGGCTTCAGCACCAGATCCTCGGGCGGATAGCCGATCAGCTGGAACTCGGGATAGAGAATGAGGTCGGCGTCCCGGTGCCGCGCGCGTACCGCGCGGATCGCGTCGGCGTTGGCGGCAAGGTCGCCGACCGCCTGGGTCATCTGCGACAGGACGATCGTCAGCGTTTCGGGCGAAGTCATGCCTTGCCCATATTCCGCCATCGGCGCCGGAGCAATGGCAGCGAAGCAACTAGACCCTTCCCCTCTCCGCCTTCGCTGGCTAAGGGGCGCGCAATCCCACCCGCGCGAAAGGGCCTTGCACCCCATGAAACTCATCTCCGGCAACAGCAACCTGCCGCTGGCCCGTGCGATCGCCGACTATCTCGAACTGCCGCTCACCGACACGAGCGTGCGCCGTTTCGCCGACGAGGAAGTCTTCGTCGAAATCCACGAGAATGTCCGCGGTCAGGACGTCTTCGTCGTCCAGCCGACCAATTTCCCCGCGAACGACAATCTGATGGAACTGCTCATCATCAACGATGCGTTGCGCCGCGCATCGGCGAAGCGCATCACCGCGGTCGTTCCCTATTTCGGCTATGCCCGGCAGGACCGGAAACCCGGCCCGCGCACCCCGATCTCGGCCAAGCTCGTCGCGAACCTGATCACCACCTCGGGCGCCGACCGCGTGCTCGCGATCGACCTGCACGCGGGTCAGATCCAGGGCTTTTTCGACATCCCGACCGACAATCTCTACGCCGCGCCGGTGATGAGCGCTGACATCCAGGCGCGCTTCGGTGACAAGAATCTGATGGTCGTCTCACCCGACGTCGGCGGCGTCGTCCGCGCGCGCGCGCTGGCGAAGCGCCTCGACAACGCCCCGCTCGCGATCGTCGACAAGCGCCGCGAGCGTGCCGGTGAATCCGAAGTGATGAACGTGATCGGCGACGTCGCCGGCTTTACCTGCATCCTGGTCGACGACATCGTCGATTCCGGCGGCACACTAG
>CBJKNR010000292.1:0-5283 GCA_966417555.1 uncultured Sphingopyxis sp. | reverse complement strand
GTCTGCGTCTTGCCGTCGGCGAAGCCCCAATTGTACATGCCGATATTATATTTCTTGCCGAGCGGCAGCGAGCCGTCGAAGGTCGACCCGTTGCCGCGCGCCATATATTCGGTGCAGAGCACCGGGCGGCCATAGCTGAGCATCTGCTTCGCGCGCTTCTCGAACTTTTCGGGCCAGCTGTAATCGTGGAAGCTGTTGATGTCCGACTGGGTGAGCTGGGTGCGCTCGACCGCGTCGACCTTGTCCATATTGTCCCAGTTCTCGCCGATCCAGACGCCCGAGGTCAGTGGCTGGCTGGGGTTCGCGCTACGCGCCCATTCGAAGACCTGCGGCAGCAGCAGCGCGACATATTCATTCTTGTCGGGGATATGATCGTAATTGCCGCCGCCCTTGTTGTTCGGTTCGTTCCACACGTCCCACGCGATGATACGCTTGTCGTCCGCAAAGGTCCCGACGATGTCCTTCACATAGCCCTCGAGCTTGCCGTACTGGCTCGCGTCCTTCAGCCGCGCCTCTCCCGGCGCCTGCACCCAGCGCGAGTTGTGGACGCCGGGGATCGGCGGGCTTTGCAGGCCATAGACGGGGTTGGGATCCCACACGCTGTCGAACAGCACGAACATGATCTTGATCTTGTGCCTGTCGGCGATGGCGAGGAATTCGTTCATCCGTTTCTTGAGACCCTCGGGGTCGTTTTCCCAGAGCAAATTGTGCAGGAAGACGCGCATCGTGTTCATGCCGATGCCCGCGGCCCAGCCGAGTTCCCTGTCGATCGTCGCCGGATCGAAGGTTGGCTCGTGCCACATTTCAAGCTCGTTGACTGCCGAGCCGGGATTGTAGTTGGACCCGATCAGCCAGGGCTGCTTGTCGTACCATGTGTTCGCCTGCTCCTTCGTCCACTGCTGGCGCGCCATGGCGGGCTGGGCGGCGGTGGCGGCGATCGTGAGAGCGGCGGCGGCGGTGAGCAGGAAGCTCCGGCGGATCATGTTTCTTCTCCCTCTTCTGGCGTCTTGGCGGGAAACGGCTCGCCCCCGCATTGCAACCGATGACCATTGATAGATTCGATTTGCGCCGATAGGAAGCATATATATCGTATAAATAAAGATGGGCGGCGCGACCTCCCTGAAAGTGCGAAAACACGGCGGCAGGGAGAGACGGTCATGGACGGCATCGGCGCGGCGACGGTCCGGCGCATCAGCTGGCGGCTGATGCCGCTCCTCTGCCTGCTCTACCTCGTCGCCTATATCGACCGGCAGAATGTCGCCTATGCCAAGCTGCAAATGGTCGGCGACCTTGGGCTCAGCGAGGCTGCCTACGGCTTGGGGTCGGCACTCTTCTTCCTCGGCTATTGCCTCTTCGAGATCCCCGGCAATCTGATCCTCGAACGCGTGGGTCCAAAGCTGTGGTTCGCGCGGATCATCGGGGCATGGGGGCTCGTCACGCTGGCGCTCGGCTTTGCGTGGACGCCGACGAGCTTCTACATCCTGCGCTTCCTGCTCGGAGTGGCGGAGGCGGGCTTCTTCCCCGGCGTGCTCTATCTGCTCACCTTGTGGTTTCCGCAGGCGGAGCGGGCGCGGGCGATCGGGCTGTTCCTGATCGCGAGCGCGTTCGCCAATGCCGTGGGTGCGGCGCTCGGGGGGCTGCTGCTCGAACTCGACGGTCTCGCAGGGCTGCGCGGGTGGCAATGGGTGTTCATAGTGACTGCGATCCCGGCGCTGCTGCTCGTTCCCGTCGTGCTTGCGCGCCTGCCACGCGGGCCGGCCGAGGCACGCTGGCTCACCGATGCGCAAAAGGCATGGCTCGCCGTGACGCTCGCCGGAGAGGGTGGTACGCGCGAACACACCAATCCGCTGCGCGCGCTCGCCGATCCCCGCGTGATCCTGCTCTGCATCGCCTTTCTCGGCTTTCCGCTGTCTGCCTATGGTCTCAGCTATTGGCTCCCGACCATCGTCCGCGGCTTCGGCGTCAGCGATACCGTCAACGGCCTGCTCAACACCACCCCCTTGCTGACCGTCGCGGGGGCTTTGTGGTGGCTTCCGCGCTGGGCGGCGCGGAGCGCCGGGTCGCGCCGTTTCATGGTCGCGCCGGCGCTCGTCGGCGCGCTGAGTCTCGTGCTGGCGGTCGTGCTGCCGTCGCCCCCGCTCCAGTTCACCGCGCTGTGCATCGCCGCCGCAGCGATCTTTGCCGGCCAGCCCTTCTTCTGGGTATTGCCCGGGCGCTTTCTCACCGGCGCGGCGGCGGCAGCAGGTTTCGCGGCGATCAATTCGGTCGGCAATCTTGGCGGCTTCGTCGCGCAGGCGGTCGTACCGAAGATTCGTGACGCGACCGGCAGCGATCTTGCGCCGATGATCTTCCTCGCCGCGATGCTCGCTTTTTCGGCGACCGCGATCTTCCTGATCGAACGTCATATTCCGCGCGGCGATCGCGACCGATTTCCGGTTGCCACGCCCCGCGACTCTTTATAAAACACATTGATCATATAAATAGGGAGGGTCCGATGAAGCCTGTTTCGAAGCTGCTTGTGGTTGCCGCGCTCCTGACGGGCAGCGCCAGCGCCGCCGCCTACGCGCAGACCGGCGCGCCACCTCCAAAGAAGCCCGCCAATTCGACTGCCAACACCGCGGGTTATACTGCGCCCGGCAGCACCGAGGGCGGGCCGAGCTATGTCGGCCCGATCATGAGTGAATGGGGCCGCAAGGTGACGCCGGAAAATGCGTGGCGCAGCTACCCGCGCCCGCAGATGGAACGCGACACGTGGATGAACCTCAACGGGCATTGGGACTATGCGATCCGCCCCGCGAACGAACCGCAGCCGGCGGCGATGGACGGCAAGATTCTCGTCCCCTTCGCGGTCGAATCGAAACTGTCGGGGGTCGCACGCAAGCTGATGCCCGACGACCGGCTCTGGTATAAGCGCAGCTTCACGCTGCCCGCGAAATGGCCGGGGCAGCGCACCCTCCTCCACTTCGGCGCGGTCGATTACGAATCGACGGTGATCGTCAACGGAGCGGTGGTCGGCAGCCACAAGGGCGGCTCCGATCCGTTCAGCTTCGATGTCACCCGTTATCTGCGCCCCGGCGCGAACGAACTCGTCGTGCAGGTCTCCGACCCGACCTCGACCGGCGACCAGCCGCGCGGCAAGCAGACGCTCGAACCGCGCGGCATCTGGTACACCGCGGTCAGCGGTATCTGGCAGACGGTGTGGCTCGAGCCCGTCGCCGACCTTCATATCGCCGACCTTCGCGCGGTGCCCGACATCGACAAGGGCGAGCTGACGGTCGATGTCGCGCTCAGCGGCACCGCGACCCCGGCCGACGCAGTGCGCATCACCGCGCGCGACAAGGGCAAGGTGATCGCGAGTACAATCATCCGCGGCAACCGGCAGGGTGTGCTCAAGATCCCGAACGCGCGGCTATGGTCGCCCGACGATCCCTATCTCTATGGCCTCACCGCCGAACTCGTGAAGGTGACCCCGCCGCAGGGGGCGGGTAATGACCGGACGGGGCTGCCGCCGATGACCGGGCGCGAGGCGCAGGCCTATGCCGCCGCGACCGTCGCCGGCGCGCCCGGCGACAGCGTCAAAAGCTATTTCGGGATGCGCAAGATTTCGACCGGCATCGATCCCAGGACCGGCAAGATGGCGCTGCTGCTCAACAACAAGCCGCTCTTTCATAACGGCACGCTCGACCAGGGCTGGTGGCCCGAAAGCCTGCTGACCCCGCCGTCGGAAGAAGCCGCGCGCAGTGACATCATCTTCCTGAAAAAGGCCGGCTTCAACATGCTCCGCAAGCATATCAAGGTCGAGCCTGCGCAATATTATCACGACGCCGACCGGCTCGGCATATTGATCTGGCAGGACATGCCGTCGGGCGCGTTCGGCGATCAGGCGGTGCGGCGCCCGAGCGACCGCGAGGCGACTTTCACCTCGGCGGGAATGGCGCAGTATCAGACCGAACTGGCGCGGATGATCGGCGCGCTGCGTGCCTTCCCGTCGATCGTGATGTGGGTGACCAATAACGAGGGTTGGGGCCAATATGACGTCAAGACCGTCGGCGGCATCGCAAAGAATATGGACCCGAGTCGCCTTGTCAATAATGCCAGCGGCTGGTTCGACGTACCCGGCAGCGGATCGGACGTCTATGACATCCATACCTATGACGAGGTGCCTGTCGAACCGGCGCCGCAGACCGACCGCCCGATCGTGACGGGGGAATTCGGCGGCGTCGGGCTGCCGATCCCCGGGCATCTCTGGTTCACCGACCGCGACGCGCGCATCTATCAGTTCGCGACCGACAAGGAAGATTATCGCCGCCGCTACAAGATCAAGTTCGACGAGATCATCCGGCAGGCGAAGGAGCTCGGGCTCGCGGCGTCGGTCTATACCGAGACGAGCGATGTCGAGGGCGAGCTCAATGGCCTCCTCACCTATGACCGCGCGGTGTCGAAGCTGCCGGTCGAGGATTTTGCGGAGATCGCAAAGCCGTTGTTCGAGGATAAATAGGCGAAGGAGGCGGCCGATGGCACGACCCACCGCGATGGCTCGCTGGGCCACGACGACCATGCTCTCGGCGCTGATGGGCCTCGCGGCGCCCGTGAGCGTGGCGGCGCCTGTCGCCGATCAGCCGGCGCGGGTGACCGCGACCGGCAAGCCGAACATCCTGTTCGTGCTCGTCGACGACATGGGCTTCGGCGACCTGTCGGTGATGGGCAACCGGAAGGTCCAGACGCCGAACCTCGACCGGCTGGCGCGCGAAGGCGTGCTGATGACGCAATTCTACGATTCGGCGCCGATCTGCTCGGCGTCGCGCGCGGGGTTGCTCACCGGGCGTTTTCCCGCCGAGGTCGGCTTCATCAACTATGTGAGCGATCGTGAGTACAACAAGGCGATCGGGCAGGCCGACTGGCTCGATCCGAAGCTTCCCAATGTCGCGCGGCTGCTGAAGGGCGCGGGGTACGAAACCGCACATATCGGCAAATGGCATCTGGGCGGCGGCCGCGACATCGGCGATGCACCGTGGCCGACCGCTTATGGGTTCGACCGGAGTTTCACGACCTTCGAGGGACTGGGGCCGCGGGTGCTCGTCTCGGACGAAGAGCGCGTCCTCGCCCAGCAATCGGACAAGCTTGGCCAAGGCCCACGTTTCTGGGAGATCAAGACCAACCTTACGGGCCTTTATGCCGACATGACGGGCGAGGTCGTCGCGCAGCATGCGGACAAGCCGTGGTTCGTGAACCTGTGGCTCAACGACATCCACGATCCCTGGGCGCCCGATGACGACACGCTCG
>CBJKNR010000291.1:0-5291 GCA_966417555.1 uncultured Sphingopyxis sp. | reverse complement strand
CCGAGCCCAATTCGAAGTTTTGAACCGATATTGAAAGGAAATGAAGATGACCAAGAAGCTGATCCTCGCCCCCGTTCTCGCGCTCACCGTTCTCGCATCAGCAACCCCCGCGATGGCGCAGTCGGCACAGCCCGCGCAGGGCAGCATCACGATCAGTGCCGGCCCGATCGACTATCTGATCGGCCTGCTGCTCCCCGCGGTGCAGAAGGTTCGCGAAGCCGCGTCGCGTTAAAGGACGGACCCGTTTCGTCTCTGGTCCGGCCCACCACGCCGGTCCGGAAACCACAACCCTCCCGCCCCCGCGACCCGGGCGGGAGGGTTGTCTCGATTCCGGGGCTAGTTGCCCGCGCGGCGGTGCATGACGAAGGCGAGCAGCAGCACCGCCGAGATCACGCCGATCAGCATACCCGCGGTCGTCGTGACCATCGAGATCGATCCCGCCGGATCGTTCGAGTTCCATGCCCCGCTCTGCGTCCGGTCGATCATCCACCAGGCGCCGGCAACGACGATCAGGTCGAGCAGCACCAGCCCGAGCAGCGCCCGCGTCGATTTCTTCATGAAGTTTCCCCTTTATCCAACCCCGCGCCAACCTATCACGACATGGTGCGCCTCGATATAGGTCGCTCTTAAGGTGACAGAGGTTGCCGCTATCGCGGTTCATGGTGTCACCCTTGTCATCTTATCGGCCGTCTTGGCGCCCGGTGGCGGTTCCTCCTGCATCGCGCCGCGCAGGATCGCGAGATCGGGGCCGCCCGAGATGTCGATATGGCCGCCCTGCCGGATGCGGATGGTGGTGATACCGTTCATGGCCCGGTCGAGCATGACGTCGAATGCGCGCGATCGCCCGCAATCGAGCGCGGTGTCCCATGCCCGCGCGAAGCTTTCGGCGCCCGGACGCTCGCGCAGCTTATACGCCGAATTGCGGCTGATGCCGACCGCGCGCAGGGCCGCGCGGACCGATCCCATGACTTCGAGCGCGCGGATGAAGCGCTCCTGCGCGAGCGGAGTCCAGCCATCGGCGCGGACGCGCTGCAGCGGCACGGGGGTGAAGGCGAAGATCGTTCCTGCGAGGAGGAGCGGAGCGGGCGGCTGGGGTTCGGTCTGTTCCATCCGCCAGTTTGAAGCATGGCGGGATAATGTAGGACAGCGGTTTTTGTAGGTCGCCCGACAAATATTTTCCGGAATGGAAAGGCGGTTTTCGACCGGTAGCTGCCATAAATCCTCCCCGCTTGCGGGGAGGGGGACCGCCGAAGGCGGTGGAGGGGGCGGGCGGCCTGAAGCGACGTTACGTGAGGATGCGAGCCCCCTCCGTCAGCCGCTACGCGGCTGCCACCTCCCCACAAGTGGGGAGGATCTAAGGTCCGCTCACCACCCCTAAGCCGTCGTTGCGGGCATTGGCTTGACGCTTTCGCGAAACCGCAGCATCCTCCCGCCATGCCCCGGCTCTACACCAGTTTTGCCGACTTCTGGCCCTTTTACCTGCGCGAGCACAGCAAGGCGTTGACGCGCGCGCTGCACTATGTCGGAACGAGCCTCGTCGTGCTGATCGCGGTCGCCGCAGTGGCGACGGGGCGCTGGGGATGGCTGATCGCCTTGCCGGTCGCTGGCTATTTCTTTGCGTGGGTCGCGCATTTCGGGGTCGAGAAGAACCGGCCGGCGACCTTCACCTATCCGCTGTGGAGCCTCGCCGCCGATTTCCGGATGTGGGGTCTGTGGCTGACCGGGCGGCTCGGCCCCGAACTCGACCGCGCGGGCGTGTCGCGGGAAAATCGATCACACTGACCGAAAGCCCGGGCTGGCGCTTGTTGCGAATCGTTCTTAGCTTGGTGCCTCGTCCTTCGGAGATGCGTGCCATGCCCACCGACCTGATCAAGACCCTCACCTACCTCACGATCCACCTGACGATCGGCTTCAGCGTCGCCTATGTGATGACCGGATCGGTCGCGCTCGCGGGCGGGATCGCGATCATCGAGCCCTGCATCAATGCCGTCGCATTCTTCTTCCATGAAAAGGCGTGGAAGCGCGCCGGTGCGCGGCCTAAGCTGCTCGCCGCCTGAGGATTCGGAAGTCCCGGCGCCCTTTCCGTTTCGGCCCCCTGAAGGAGACACGAGCATGACCGTCAATCGCGCATCCGCCCGCTACGAAGGTTTCGGCAAGGAAGGCAAGGGGTCGATCACGACCAGGTCGGGCGTGCTCGACCAGCAGCCCTATGGTTTCGGGACGCGCTTCGAGGGTCAGCCGGGAACGAACCCCGAGGAACTGATCGCCGCGGCGCATGCGGCCTGCTTCACCATGGCGCTGTCGTTCGGGCTCGCGCGCGCGGGCTATAATGGCGACACGCTCGAAACAAGCGCTGCGGTGACGCTCGAGCAGCAGGATGGCGGCTTCACGATCACCAGATCGGCGCTGACGCTGACCGGCAAGGTGCCGGGGATTGGCGCCGGCGAATTCGCGAGGATCGCCGAAGAGGCCGAGAAAAATTGCCCGGTGTCGAAGCTGCTCAATTGCGAGATCACGCTGGAACATAGCCTGGAAAGCTAGAGCATGATCATTTTTTGACTGAATCGTCATCCCGGCGAAGGCCGGGATCCCGCCGATGCGTCAGACCGCGACGATGAGATCCCGGCCTTCGCCGGGATGACGAGATAGGGAAGGCAGTGTTTCAGTCTAACCCAATCAGGCTCCTAGGCGGCGCGGCGCAGCGGCGGGGGCAGCGCGTCGTCCATGAAGTCGAAGGCGCCTTGTGCGGGCGCGAGCAGCTGCCAGCGCTGCAGGACGCGGTGGCGGCTGTGGCCGATATGGCTTTCGATCAGCACGAGCTCGCGCGGCGTCCAGTTCCAGACGACCGGCACCGGGTCGAAGGGATGCTTGCCATAGCCGAGCGTGATGTGCGGCCGGAGACCCGACTGGCGATACCAAGGCTCGATCCCGTGCGGCGCGAGCAGCGCGACGAGCGCTTCATAAAGCTGGCGGATACCGGCGATGCTGCCGGCGGTGATCAGTTCGGCGCCGGCATCCTTGCTCACGACGCGGCCAAAGGGAATCGAACTTGCGGCCGGCAGACCCGCCTCGAACGCCTTTGCAACGCGCTGGCGCAGAAAGGGATGCGGCACCGACGTCTCGTCGATCGTGCAAAGCGTGAGGTGATAATTTTGCGGTTTCAGCCCCGCGAACAGGTCGCCCGTAACGGGCGGCAGTTGGCGCGCGAGCCAGCCGGCGCGGTCGGCAGTTACCTGAAAGCCCAGAAAATAGCGGAACATCGGGTCCATGATTCTTCCTCCGAATCGGATCAATGTTCCTATTATGTTCTCTTTGCGATCCGGAGTCGAATCGTTCCGCCGCCGGGTCCCGACGACGCGGGCGCCCGCATGGTCAACCGGACGCTTCGGTCAGTTGGAGCATGATGACGTGAGATTGAACTCCGTCATTGCGAGCGGAGCGGGCCGAAGGCGGCCGTAGGCCAACCAATCTCCCCCACGGTCGCGCGATAGCTGGAGATGGCTTCGTCCCCCGGATCAAGTCCGGGATCCTCGCCATGACGATTCCAGCCGATGTCATCAAACTCCAGCCGCGATTTTCGGGCAGATGTCGCTCGTTCCGCGCGCGAGGTCGCGCACGACCTCGCCCGTATCATTCCCCTGTTTCTGGATCGCGATCGCGGTCACCTGCGCCTTGGCGTCGACCTCGTTTTTCGGCACGCCGTCGAAACCGAGCGTGACGACATAGGGCGTGCCGCCTTTCGTGTGCATCATCATCGCGGCGGCGCGGCCGTTGGTCCGCAGCGGCATATAGGGGCGGAGCGCGAGCTGGGCCGTATCGTCGCGCGGCGCATAGCAGCCGTATCGGTCGAAGGTGCGAACGACGAAGTCGAGCACGGCGGCGCGGTCGCGGCCGCCGCCGTTGAGCGCGCCGGCGTTCGCTACGAGCTCGTCGTCGGCGCTGCTGACGTCGATCTTGCTTGCGAACCGGCCGAGCAGGTCGCGATTGATCGCGTCCTGCGCTGCCATGGTTCCGAGATTCGCCATCGCGGCCTGCATCGCCTCGAAGCCGGCGGGCCGGGTTTCGACGACCATCACTTCCTTTTCGATCTCGATATTGCCGACGCGCTTGAGATTCGCGCGTGCAAGGTCGCCGAAGCAGCCGATCCGGTCGAGCTTTTGCGATACCGCGACGTGCGAGCTTTTCCGCGCCATCGCCCATAGCCAGAGGTCGGCGTCGATTTCGGAGAGCCCGAGCGCGAGCAGGTCGGGACGCAGACCCGTGCAGCTTCCCGAGAAGGCCTCGGCGCTCGTCTGGTCGGCCAGATTATTGGCCTTGACGCCCAGCCGGTCGCGCACCGTCTGATAGACGCCATTGTTCCGGAACGGCGTTGCCGCGAGCACGCTCTCGGGTGTCGGGGCGGCCGCGATGTCGCTCAGATAGCGCGTCGGCGCGACGAGGACGCTCGCCTGATAGTCGCCCTGCAAGGTCACGCCGCCGGTGAGTGTCGCGGGCTCCTTCTGGCCGAAGGATTCAAAGCCGAGATAGAGGAATTCCGACTGGGTTGTCGCGCCGCCCGGATCGGCCTTGAAGACCCGCGTGGCATAGGCCTCGCCGCCGACTTCGGTCAGCGCCTTTTCGGTCTCCTTCCTGCCTTCGCCGGCAAAGCTGTCGACGAGCGGGGCGAGCGGTGCCGAGACGACCTTGGCAAAAAAGCCGAGCCCGCGCCAAAGCGCGTCGATCCGGTCCTTGTCGGCCTCCATCTGATGCACCGATTTCAGATGGACCGGCATCTCGGTGCCATAGACATGGTCGTTGACGTTGATCGGAGTGATGAAAACGAACTTCGGGGTCTCGCCGGCGCCGTTGGCCCCCAGGACCTGTGGCACACACGCCGACTTATGCGGATCCTTGACGCTGACGAGGCGGATTTCCTGCCGCGTCGGCTGGCCCGACGGATTGCTGACGGCGAACTCGGCGTTGATTCCCCATAGTCCGCTCCGCTTGAACACCAGGTCGTAAATGCCGTTGTTGAGCTGGCGCCAGCGCTTGCCCTGCCCCTTTTCAAAGGCCTTTTTCGGGCATGTCGCCGCCTCGGCCGACAGATTGTCGATCAGCCGGACGAGGAAATAACCGGCATCGGGGCGGCCTTCGACGCGCTTGATCTCCACCCCGTTCGACAGCGGCGAGATCCGGCCGCTCATTCCCTTTTGCAACAGCGCATCGCCGCTCGCCTGCGCATGCGCCCCAACCTGCCCGGCCGCCGCCAGAATAGCCGCCGCAAACAACGCCTGTCTCATGATAGCCCCCCT
>CBJKNR010000290.1:0-5292 GCA_966417555.1 uncultured Sphingopyxis sp. | reverse complement strand
CTGGTGATCCACTCTGCCGAGCACGTTCCAAAAATTCCGGGGACGCGCAACCGGTCTCGGTCCAGGTGGCCGTACCCGGGAACCACGAGTTCGACTTCGGGCCGGGAATCGCGGGCGAGCGGTTCGCGGCCTCGCGCTATCCCTGGCTCGGCACCAACGTGCTGGGTCGCGATGGCAAGCCGGCGCTGGCGGTCGAACTGCAGAAGAAGGTTCTGGGCGTGGTGCCGTCATACGCGCTCGAGGCGGAGAAGAAGCGCGCCGACGAGTATGCCGGCGTGGTTGCGGAGCAGGCTCGCCGCGAGGAACAGCTCGGGATCCTTGGCGCGCGCGGCCTGCGCGAAGATGCGCGGCAGCAGGAACCAGCCGCCGATCGCGAGCGCGGCGACGACGAGCGCGCCCTGCCACAGTGTTGTCAGCAACAATTCTGCACTGTCGCCTGACGCGGCCGGCGATAATGCGGCAAGGACGAAGATGATCGGGACCAACGCCAGATCCTCGAACAACAGCATCGAGAAGGAGGCGCGGCCGACCGCCGTCTTGGTCCCCGCGATCGGCAGCACGAGCGCGGTCGAGGAGAGGGCGAGCGCGATGCCGAGGCCATAGGCGGCGGCAGTCGACAGATTGCCGAGGAGCAGCAAGGCAGTGCCAAGGATCGCGCCCGCAATGAAGAGCTCGGCGGCGCCGATCCCGAACACGAGCTTCCTGAGCTGCCACAGCCGGCGGAACGACAGTTCGAGCCCGATCGAGAAGAGGAGGAGGATGATCCCGAACTCGCCGAACAGCGCGATGTCCTCGGTCGAGGCGATGGTGACATGCTTGAGCCAGGGATAATCGGTTGCGAGCGTGCCAAGCCCCGACGGGCCAACCAGAAGTCCCACGAGGATGAATCCGATCACCGGCGATATCCTGAAGCGCGCGAAGGCGGGAATCACGATGCCCGCGGCGCCGAGCACCACCAGCGCGTTGCCGATAGCGGAGGTTTCTGTTTCGGATACCATAAGGGCCGACCTTATGCAGGCCGGCCCCGATTGGCTAGGCGGTTATCTCAACCGGATCGCCTATATGTCCCGTCATTGCGAGGAGCGAAGCGGCGAAGCAATCCAGGCGGTCTGCGCTACTCTGGATTGCTTCCCCCGGCTTTCGCCGGGGTCGCGATGACGCGGGGCAAGAGGACAGGATCAGGCGCCCATCTTCTTGTCGAGATTTTCGACGATTGCCTCGAAGAAGCCCTCGGTCGTCAGCCAGTTCTGGTCGGGACCGATGAGGAGTGCGAGGTCCTTGGTCATCTTGCCGCTTTCGACCGTCGCGACGCAGACTTTTTCAAGGTCGTCGGCGAACTTCACCAGCGCGGCATTGTCGTCGAGTTTGCCGCGGTGCTTGAGGCCGCCGGTCCACGCGAAGATCGACGCGATCGGGTTGGTCGAGGTCGCCTTGCCCTGCTGGTGCATGCGATAGTGGCGGGTGACCGTGCCGTGCGCGGCCTCCGATTCGACGGTCTGGCCGTCGGGGGTCATCAGCACGCTGGTCATCAGACCGAGCGAACCGAAGCCCTGCGCGACGGTGTCCGACTGGACGTCGCCGTCGTAATTCTTGCAGGCCCAGACGAACTTGCCGCTCCACTTGAGCGCCGAGGCGACCATGTCGTCGATCAGGCGGTGTTCATAGACGATGCCGAGTTCGTCGAACTGCGGCTTGAATTCGTCGATGAACACTTCCTCGAAGATGTCCTTGAAGCGGCCGTCATAGGCCTTGAGGATCGTGTTCTTGGTCGAGAGATAGACCGGCCACTGGCGCGCCAGGCCATAGTTCAGGCTGGCGCGCGCGAAGTCGCGGATCGAATCGTCGAGGTTGTACATGCCCATCGCGACACCCGACGACGGGAACTGGAAGACTTCCTCGTCGATCAGCGTGCCGTCCTCGCCTTCGAACACGAGGCGCAGCTTGCCCGGCCCAGGGACGCGGAAGTCGGTCGCCTTGTACTGGTCGCCGAATGCGTGGCGGCCGACGACGATCGGGTCGGTCCAGCCGGGGACGAGGCGCGGAACGTTCTTCATCACGATCGGTTCGCGGAAGACGACGCCGCCGAGGATGTTGCGGATTGTGCCGTTCGGCGATTTCCACATCTTCTTGAGGCCGAATTCCTCGACGCGCGCCTCGTCGGGAGTGATCGTCGCGCACTTCACGCCGACGCCATATTTCTTGATCGCGTTCGCGGCTTCGACGGTGATCTTGTCGTCGGTGCGGTCGCGTTCCTCGATACCGAGGTCGTAGTAATGGAGGTCGACGTCGAGATAGGGAAGGATCAGCCGTTCGCGGATCCACTGCCAGATGATCCGGGTCATTTCGTCGCCGTCGAGTTCGACGACCGGGTTGGCTACCTTGATCTTGCCCATGCTTTCAGCCTTTTTCCTTGGGGAGTCGGAGTTGCAGCGGGCCTTAGGCAAAGCTGGGCGATTGATCAACCGCCCCGTCGCAACCGGTATTGCGCCGGGCCGGCGACAAAGCCTGCGCCTTATCCATTGTCAGTATGGGGACGGCACCCTAGAAGACTGGACATGTCCAATATCATCTCTTCGAACCGGCCGGGCGGCGGCATCAAATGGCACTGGCCCTCGGTCCATCCCGAAGGCCGCAAGTTCCTGTTAATTGCGGGAATCATTACCCTCTGCTTCTGGCTGCTCGGCTGGGAAATTCTCGGCTGGCTGATGCTCGGCGTGACAATCTGGGTCGGCGCCTTTTTCCGCGATCCGGTGCGCGTCACGCCCGCGAGCCACGACCTGGTCATCGCGCCCGCCGACGGGCTGATCACCCAGATCGCCGAGGTTCCGCCGCCGCCCGAAATCTCGGGCCCCGACGGGCTCGGCGCCGCGCCGATGCTGCGCGTGTCGATTTTCATGAGCGTCTTCGACGTTCACATCAATCGCACGCCGGTCGCGGGGACGCTGCGCAAGCTCGTCTATATTCCGGGCAAGTTCGTGAATGCCGACCTCGACAAGGCGAGCGAGGAGAATGAGCGCCAGCATTTCGTCGTCGAGCGTGCCGACGGCGTGCGTGTCGGTTTCACCCAGATCGCCGGGCTCGTCGCGCGGCGTATCATGCCGTTCGTGACGATGGGCAACGAACTCGCGACCGGCCAGCGCGTCGGCCTGATCCGCTTCGGCAGCCGCGTCGACGTCTATCTGCCCGCGGGGACGACGCCGCAGGTGCTGCTCGGCCAGCGGACACTGGCGGGCGAGACGGTGATCGCGCGGATCGGCACCGCCGAAACGATCGAAGGCATCGGGCAATAGGATGGCGGACGACGAGCCGGTCGCGGCCGATGCCGCCGCGCCCCGCAACGGTGGCATCAGCCTGCGCGCCTTCGCGCCCAATGCGATCACCGCGCTCGCGCTCTGCTTCGGCCTGACCGGTGTCCGCTTCGCGATCGGCGAGGAATGGGAAAAGGCGCTGGCGGCGATCATCTTTGCCGGCGTGCTCGACGGGATGGACGGACGCATCGCCCGGCTGCTGCGCGCGCAGAGCAAGTTCGGTGCCGAGCTCGATTCGCTGTCGGACGTGATCGCATTCGGCGTCGCGCCCGCGATGATCCTCTTCCTCTGGTCGCTGCAATATGCGCCGAAGTTCGGCTGGACCGCGGCGCTCGCGCTCGCGGTCTGCTGCGCGCTGCGGCTCGCGCGCTTCAACTCGCGCATGGATGCCGAGGTGCAGCCGCACAAGTCGGCGGGCTTCAACACCGGCATTCCTGCGCCAGCGGGGGCAGGTATGTCGTTTGTACCCGTCTATCTGTGGCTGTCGACGGGCAACGACCTGTTTCGCGAATGGTATGTGGTGATGCCGTGGGCGCTTGGCATCGCGATGCTGATGATCTCGGCGATCCCGACCTACAGCTGGTCGTCGATCCGCCTGCGCCGTTCGTGGCGCCTGTTCGCCCTGGCGGGCGTCGGCCTCCTCGGCGCAGCGCTTGTCACCGCGCCTTGGCTGACCCTGCTTGCGGTCTGCGCGCTCTATGCCGCAACGTTGCCTTTCGGCATGGCAAGCTATGCGAAGGTCAGGCGGCGCGGCTGAGCGACGGCTGCATACGGACGGCAGCGCGGACGGGGCGGGGCGCATCGCGGCGCGCCGGCGAGCGGCGCAGCGTCACCTTCTGCGGGGCAGGGCCCGACTGCGGCGCGGTTTCGATCGGGAAGGCGCCTTCACCCATCAGCGCCGAGAGAATCGCATTCTCGTTATTCCTGAGCATGGCGAGGATCACTGTGACGCCGAGGCCGGCGGCGAGGGCGAAGAGGAGAGCGGCTGCGACCTGAACCATGATCTTGTCCTTCCGGCTTTCTTGTGCGAAACCTTCGTAACCAGCGACGGTTTTCGTGGGATTCTTGTTCCATGTTCCCGTTTTGTTCTCAAGGCTTTTGCGACGAACGGAGTCGCTTTGTCGCCGAGCCGAGTTTGCGGCGTCGTCACCCGCGGACTGCTCATTCGCTCCAGCCCCTTGCTTTTTCCGCCCCGCACCGCTAACGGGCCGCCCATTCCACATGGAAGGCGCACATACCGGTGCCGGGATCGTCCCTCAGCGGACAGTCCGGTTCTTGCCTTCCAGAGGACTAACCGGAAGGAGAAAGACTATGGCGGCACCTGTCGTCACGATGCAGAATCTTATCGAAGCTGGCGCCCACTTCGGCCACCAGACCCACCGTTGGAACCCGCGCATGAAGCCGTACATCTTCGGCGCGCGCAACGGCATCCACATTCTCGACCTGTCGCAGACCGTGCCGCTCTTCGCGCGCGCGCTCGACTTCATCGCCTCGACCTCGGCCGCCGGCGGCAAGGTGCTGTTCGTCGGCACCAAGCGCCAGGCGCAGGGGCCGATCGCCGATGCGGCCCGCGCTTCGGGCCAGCACTTCGTCAACCATCGCTGGCTGGGCGGCATGCTCACCAACTGGAAGACGATCTCGGGCTCGATCAAGCGCCTCAAGATGCTCGAAGAGCAGCTCTCGGGCGACACCTCGGGCCTCACCAAGAAGGAAGTGCTCAACAAGACGCGCGAACGCGACAAGCTCGAACTGAGCCTCGGCGGCATCCGCGACATGGGCGGCATTCCCGACGTGATGTTCGTGATCGACGCGAACAAGGAAGAGCTGGCGATCAAGGAAGCCAACGTTCTCGGCATCCCCGTCGTCGCGATCCTCGATTCGAACGTCTCGCCCGACGGCATCGCCTTCCCGGTTCCGGCGAACGATGACGCCAGCCGCGCCATCCGCCTCTACTGCGAAGCCGTGGCGATCGCCGCGACCCGCG
>CBJKNR010000289.1:0-5295 GCA_966417555.1 uncultured Sphingopyxis sp. | reverse complement strand
GTTCGTCCGAAAGCTCGATGCCCGCGTTCCATACCGATTTGAACGCCATGTAGCGCGGATCGAGATTGCCCTCGGGATGCTCGGGAACGCCGGGAACGCCGAGGGCCTTCAATGCCTCGGCGCCCGAATGGGTCGCCTTTTTCGCATAGGCCTTGGCCTGGTCGGTATATTGGGCGGCGATGTTGAAATAGGCGTTGTCGCCGACGGGAACGGCGAGGTGGCCCTGGATGTCATAGGTACGGCCGCCGGACGTATAATATTCGCCGACCTGACCGATGACCGAGCCGCCGCTCCTTGCCTTTTTCAGCTCCATGTTGATCACGCCGGCGATCGCATCCGATCCATATTGCGCCGATGCGCCGTCGCGCAGCACTTCGACGCTCGACAGCGCGATTGGCGGGATCACGTTGAAATCCTGCCCCTGCGAGCCCGACGTCGAGGCGTGGCCGGTGCCGATCTGGACGATCGAGGCGCGATGGCGGCGCTTGCCGTTCATCAGCAGCAGTACATGGTCGGCCGGCGAGCCGCGCAACGTGACCGGGCGCACGAACGACGAACCATCATTGCCCTGCAGGCGCTGTGCGTTGAATGCGGGGACCAGCGTGCGCAGTGCGTCGTTGACGTCCGAATAGCCCGTCGCATTGATCTGTTCGGGCGAGATGACGTCGATCGCGACCGAGCTGTCGGTAATCGAGCGATCCTTGCGGCGCGTCCCGATAACAACGATGTCGCTGCCGCCCTCGCTGGTTTCTGCGCCATCCTCTTCGGGCGGCGCCGACTGGGCATGCGCCATCGGCGTGATCGCGAATGCGAGTGCGGACGACAACAACAGGCGTGACACGAACTTCGACATCTTTCCCTCCTTTTGGACCCATTTCCCCACCGGAAATCCATGATTTCCATCGTGTGTCATAATTGCTAAATTTTTCCTATCATAAAATTTATTGCTCAACTAGCAAGAACTTCCTATGCCGATCACGAGCGCTGCAAGGGCGGCCTCCGAGGCATGGCGCGACGGGAGATTTTGCTTGAACGGCATCGGGAAATTGGCGGCGCTGGCGATCGGCGCGTGGTTGGCGAACTCGGCCGTGGCTGCGCCTTCGAGCGAGGGGGCGTCTGATGTCCTGCTGATTCATGCCGGCGCCCTCGTCGCAATTCCGGGAGAAAAGCAACTCGGACCGAGTACGGTCGTCGTTCGCGATGGGCGTATTGTCGAAATCCTGTCGGGCCATGTTGAACGCCCCGCTGCGAGGTCGGTCGATCTCAAGGACCGGACTTTGCTGCCGGGCCTGATCGACGCCCATGTACATTTCAGCTTCGCGCCTGAAACGAAACTCTGGTCGGCGGCAATCGATACGCCTGAGGATGTCGCACTCTTCGCCTTTTCCAATGCGAAAAAGACGCTGGAAGCGGGGTTCACAACGGTGCGCGACGTCGGGTCGGACGGTTATTCGATCCATGCACTGCGCGATGCGGTCAGCGAGGGCACGGTCATCGGGCCGCGCATCTTCCTTTCGGGCACATCGCTGTCGATCGTCGGCGGCCACGGCGACATGTCGGGGCTCAACCGCAAGGCGACCGAGGCGCTTTATCCCTATGATTATACCGGCGCCTGCACCGGTGCGGTCGAATGCGCGCTGCGCGTCCGCGAGGCGGCGAAATATGGCGCCGACCTGATCAAGATCACCTCGACCGGCGGGATCATGTCGCAACAGGCGCGCGGGCTCGGCCAGCATCTTAGCGACGAGGAACTGGCCTCGATCGTCACTACCGCGCACGGGCTTGGCCTCAAGGTCGCGGCGCATGCGCATGGCGGCGCGGGCATTGCCGCGTCGGTCCGTGCGGGTGTTGATTCGATCGAGCATGGCACCTGGCTCGACGAAGACACGGCGAAGCTGATGGCGGCGCGCGGGACATGGCTTGTCCCGACACTCGGCCTGCTCGACGGCCGCAAGGACGCCGACGCCAGCCCGGAGGTACGTGCAAAGATAGCCGAAGCGCGCCGCGTCGCCGGACGCAATATCCGCCTCGCGGTCCGGCATAAGGTCAAATTCGCCTTCGGCACCGACGCCGGCGTGTCACCGCACGGCCAGAATGCGCGCCAGTTCCGCCTGATGGTCGAACAAGGACCGATGACGCCTGCGGCCGCGCTGCGCTCTGCGACGGTCGACGCCGCCGCGCTACTGGGTCAGTCGGACAACCTCGGCACGATCGAGGTCGGCAAATATGCCGACCTGATCGCCGTCGCGGGTGATCCTTATCGCGAGATCACGCTGCTCGAACATGTCCCGACCGTCATCAAGGACGGCCGCATCATCGTTCACGACCGGACGGACACGCCCTGATCCGCCGGAAACTTCCAAATTTGCAACGCTTTCAACGGACATCACAATGAACGCTATCGATAAATCTCTCTCCTCTTCGACGGTTTCCGGCGCCTTTGCCAACGAGGTCGCCGACCTGTTCGGCGAACTCGGCCTGTCGCTCGCGGGCGACCTCGGATCGGACCTCGCGGTCTTTTCGCCGATCGACGGCTCGGCGCTCGCGACGCTGAAGATGCACCGCGCCGCCGAAGTGGATACGATGGTCGCCAATGCCGGGACCGCCTTCCTCGCATGGAAACAGGTCCCCGCGCCACATCGCGGCGAACTGATCCGGCGTTATGGCCAGCTCGTGCGCGACCACAAGGAAGCGCTCGCGCGCCTGCTGACCATCGAGAATGGCAAAATCCTGACCGAAGCGCGCGGCGAAGTGCAGGAAGTGATCGACATTTGCGAATATGCCGTTGGCCTCTCCCGCCAGCTCTTCGGGCTGACCATCGCATCGGAACGCGCCGAGCATCGGCTGACCGAATATTGGCATCCGCTTGGGGTCCTCGGGCTGATCTCGGCGTTCAACTTTCCCGCCGCGGTGTGGGCTTGGGGCACAACCGTCGCGCTCGTCTGCGGCGACAGCGCGATCTGGAAGCCGTCGGAAAAAACGCCGCTGACCGCGCTGGCTTTCGCGAAGCTGCTCCAGAACGTCGCCGCCGACTATGAATTTGCGCCCGATCATCTGGTGCAGATCGCGATCGGCGATGCTGAATGCGGCGGCATCATCGCGGATCATCCGGGAATTTCGTTCGTCAGCGCAACGGGCAGTGTCCGCATGGGGCAGGATGTCGGCGTGCGTGTCCAGCGCCGTTTCGGTCGCTCGGTGCTCGAACTCGGCGGCAACAATGCGGCAATCGTCGCACCGAGTGCCGATATCGGGCTCGCGCTGCGGGGGACGATCTTCGCTGCGACGGGCACATGCGGCCAGCGCTGCACGACCTTGCGCCGCCTGATTGTCCACGAAAGCATCCGCGCCGATTTCGTGAAGCGCCTGATCGCGGCGGTCGGCAGCCTCAACATCGGCACTCCGCTCGACGATGCGACACACGTCGGCCCGCTGATCGACAAGGCGGCATTCGATGCGATGCAGCGCGCGCTTGACCAAGCGCGCCGCGACGGCGGCATCGTCCATGGCGGCGACCGGATCGAAATCGACGGCGCGCCCGACGCCTATTATGTCCGTCCGGCGATCGTCGAAATGCCGGCGCAGAGCGAGATCGTCCGCGAAGAAACCTTTGCGCCGATCCTCTATGTCCTGTCGTACAATGATTTCGCCGAGGCGATCGCGCTCCAGAACGGCGTCCCGCAGGGCCTGTCGTCGTGCGTCTTTACCAGCGATGTGCGCGAGGCCGAGAAATTCCAATCGGCGCAGGGCAGCGACTGCGGCCTCGTCAACGTCAACATCGGGACGAGCGGCGCCGAGATCGGCGGGGCGTTCGGCGGCGAGAAAGTGACGGGGGGCGGCCGCGTGTCGGGGTCCGACAGCTGGAAGAATTACATGCGCCGCGTTACCGCGACGGTGAATTACTCGACGTCGCTCCCGCTCGCGCAAGGCGTGAAGTTCGATCTCGATATCGACTGAAGACACGAAATTTGTTTCGGAGAGGAATGAAGATGGACTGCAGACATTTGAAATTGCTGGTGTCAGCCGGCCTCTCGCTGGTTGTATCGCCCGTGTCGGCGGCAGCGCAAGAAGGCAGCTTTCAGGGTATGTCGCTGCTCGGCGAACGGATGGTCACCGCGCCCGCGCGCAATGCGAACGTCGCGTCGGTCGAGACGCTGGAACGCGCGGCGCGCGACGCCAAGGCGGCATTCGATGCCAATATGACCGTCGATAGCGCGACCTGGTACGGCCGCATCCTTTTCTATCAGGGCTATACAAAGGAATCGGCGGCGGTTTACGATCAGGCGCTGAAGCGCTTCCCCAATTCGGGCAAACTGCTCCGCCACCGCGCGCATCGCGCTTTCTCGCTGCGCGAGTTCGACAAGTCGATCGAACTGGGGCTGAAGGCGGCGAAGCTGTACGAAAACCAGCCGCTCGAACGTGAAAAGTCCGGCCCCGACTATTTCCCGGGCGACCCCGATGTCGTGCAATATTATCTCTATTATCACCTCGGGCAGGCCTATTTCGGTAAGCATGACTTCGAAAATGCCGCGAAATGGTTCGCGAAGTCGGCGGAATCGGCTGCCTTCACCCACGACATCGAGGCGCGGACCGCGAACACTTACTGGGAATATCTGTCGCTCGCACGCGCCGGCAAGCTTCGCGAGGCGCAAAAGCTGCTCGACAGCTATGATCTGACTCTGTTCGAAGTGCATCCGAAAGGCGGGTCGGATACCTATTTCGACGGCATCCAGCTGTTCAAGGGCAATCGCGCCGCCGACAGCTTCTTCAGCGACAATGACAGCTGCCGCGCCTTCGCGACCGCCGACGGGGTGGCCGCGTCGACCGCATACAGCCTCGCCAACTATTATATCCTGAGCGGCGAACCCGAAAAGGCGAAACCCTGGCTGAAGCGCTCGATCGCCGTCGACAGCTGGAGCTTCTTCGCACGCATCCAGGCCGAAGCCGACTGGCTGCTGCTGTTCCCGAACGAAAAGCCCTGAAGGGACTATCGAACCGACGCATTGAGGTGAACGGCGGACCCGAAGCATCGGCCGGATATTGGGGAGATTTATCGTGAATAGCTGGACCCGCCGCAAACCCCTCCTGCCGCCCGGCGCAGGCAGCGCCGACGCGCTGCCGCCGACTCTGTCGTGGCCAGGGCTGATGGCGATGGGCGTCGGCGCGGTCATCGGCACGGGCATCCTCACGCTGATCGGCGTCGGCGTCGACCGCGCCGGCCCCGCAGTGCTGATCTCCTTCGCGATCGCCGGCGCGGTGTGCGCCTGCGCCGCGCTCGCCTATGCCGAGCTTTCGGCG
>CBJKNR010000288.1:0-5298 GCA_966417555.1 uncultured Sphingopyxis sp. | reverse complement strand
GCGCCAAATATCGCGGCGAGTTCGAGGAGCGGCTGAAGGGCGTGCTCGACGACGTGAAAGCCGCCGAGGGCGAGATCATCCTGTTCATCGACGAGATGCACACGCTGGTCGGCGCGGGCAAATCCGAAGGCGCAATGGACGCCTCGAACCTGCTCAAGCCCGCATTGGCGCGCGGTGAGCTTCACTGCATCGGCGCGACGACGCTCGACGAATATCGCAAGCATGTCGAAAAGGATCCCGCGCTCCAGCGACGCTTCCAGCCCGTCTTCGTCGGCGAACCCACGGTCGAGGATTCGATTTCGATCCTGCGCGGCATCAAGGAGAAATATGAGCTGCACCACGGCGTGCGAATCACCGACGGCGCCATCGTCGCCGCCGCGACGCTGTCGAACCGCTATATTTCCGATCGCTTCCTGCCCGACAAGGCGATCGACCTGATGGACGAGGCCGCGAGCCGCATCCGCATGGAAGTCGAATCGAAGCCCGAGGAGATCGAGAGCCTCGACCGCCGCATCATCCAGATGAAGATCGAGGAGGCCGCGCTCGGCAAGGAAAGCGACGCCGCGTCAAAGGACCGGCTGGTGACCCTCCAGTCCGAACTCGCCAATCTCGAGCAGCAGTCGGCCGAGCTCACGCAGAAGTGGCAGGCCGAGAAGGACAAGATCCACGCCGAGGCGAAGATCAAGGAAGAGCTCGACGCCGCGCGCTCGGCGCTGGATCAGGCGCAGCGCGCCGGCGACCTCGCGAAGGCGGGTGAGCTATCCTATGGCACGATCCCGGGCCTCGAAAAAAGGCTCGAGGAGGCACAGGCAGCCGCGGGCAACGCGATGCTGCGCGAAGAGGTCACCGCCGACGACATCGCGGGGGTCGTGAGCAAATGGACTGGCATCCCCGTCGACCGGATGATGGAAGGCGAACGCGAGAAATTGCTCGGCATGGAAGAGACGCTGGGCAAGCGCGTCATCGGGCAGGACGAGGCCGTTCGCGCCGTCTCGACCGCGGTGCGCCGCGCCCGCGCGGGGCTGCAGGACCCGAACCGCCCGCTCGGCAGCTTCCTCTTCCTTGGCCCCACTGGCGTCGGCAAGACCGAGCTCACCAAGGCGCTCGCGCGTTTCCTGTTCGACGACGACAATGCGATGGTCCGCATCGACATGTCCGAATTCATGGAAAAGCACAGCGTCGCGCGGCTCGTCGGCGCGCCTCCGGGCTATGTCGGCTATGAGGAGGGCGGCACGCTCACCGAAGCCGTGCGGCGGCGCCCCTATCAGGTCGTGCTGTTCGACGAGGTCGAAAAGGCGCACGCCGACGTGTTCAACATCCTGCTGCAGGTGCTCGATGACGGGCGCCTCACCGACGGGCAGGGGCGCACGGTCGACTTCACCAACACGCTGATCATCCTGACGTCGAACCTCGGCAGCCAGGCGATCGCCGCGCTTCCCGATGACGCGCCGGTCGAACAGGCCGAGCCCGCGGTGATGGAAGTAGTGCGCGCGCATTTCCGGCCCGAATTCCTCAACCGGCTCGACGAGATCGTGCTGTTCCATCGCCTCGGCCAGCAGCATATGGGCGGGATCGTCGATATTCAGGTGGCGCGGGTGCAGAAGCTGCTCGCCGATCGCAAGGTCACGCTCGACCTCACCGACGCCGCGCGCGCGTGGCTGGGCCGGGTCGGCTACGACCCGGTGTACGGCGCGCGCCCCCTGAAGCGCGCGGTCCAGAAATATCTGCAGGACCCGCTCGCCGACCTGATCCTGAAGGGTGAGGTCAAGGACGGATCGACGATCAGGGTCGACGAAGGCGATGGCGCGCTGAAGCTCGTACCGGCATAGCTACGACGCGGCTTCATGGACATATCGCCATGCGTCGGCCTGCTCTCGTGTGGCGATGATCGATCCGGCCAGTGCGTCTGGATATGCGGGAGTCCCGATCGGCCGGGCGCGCGTCAGTTTCCGGCTGGCCGGGTTCGGCGGTCTTCGACAAAGCGATTCAGCGTTTCCTGCATTTCGGACGCCGACTTGGCCCATTCCGACTTGGTCCGGCAAACCTTGCGCTTCTTTATCAACGATCCCGTTTCTTCATAACGCTTGCAGATGACGGGGTCCGCAGGCGGCGGCGACGGCGGCGCAACTTCGGCGTCGGGAGCAAGAAGCAGAAGAGTCATGAGGAACGACATTGGTTATCTTTCCTGATTGGTGACGGCTTGGCAGAGGCAGAGGCTACAATATTGCCTCCACCCCGTCTATCGGTCATCGACACTGTTTCCGGCATCGAGACCATAATCGATCATTTCCTGGAACATGCCACGCAGCATATCCCGTTCCGAATCGTGGAGGTGCGGATTCCAGACGTCGAAAATCAGGATCGCGCGTAACGCATCGCTTTCATTCCAGGCCTCGTGTTCGATCGTGTCGTCGAAGACGAAGGCCCGCCCCTCTTCCCACTGGCGCGTCTCGCCGCCCACGCGAAATCCGCAGCCCGGCGGTACGACAAGCGGCAAATGAACGATGGCGCGCACGTTGGTGACGCCGGTGTGCGGCGGTATGCGGGCGCCCGGCCGAAGCAGCGAAAAGAAAACGCTCGGCGAACGTCCCGGAATATCCGACATCGGCAAGGTCTGGAGCAAGGCAGCGGTTTGCGGGCAGCGTGCGCAAGCGTCGTCCTGACGCACTCCATGCTTCCACAGGAAATAGGCACTCCACGCGGGTGAATTGTCCAGGACGCTCCATTTGTTCGGCGAGGTTCCGGGCTCCTGCCGAACATATGGTTCCAGCCCTTCCCCGTCATCTGCGAGCAACGCCAGCAGTTCTTCGCGAATGACGGCGGTCTGCGCTTCCAGCCGTTCGAGCCAGGGGAAATGCTCGCGGTCGAAATATTCGTCGGCAGGGAGAAAGGGATAGTGGAGCCCATGGCATTCATTGGCATAAACCCGCCGCCTGCCGAGAACGCCCTCGACGCACGCTTCGAAGCGCCGCCGAACGAGGGCACTGGTCTCGTTGTCGCGAAACGCCGTCAACCGGGGCGCGTAACTTTCTTCAAAGCCTTGGGCGACACCGGCGATATATCGGCGTGCGTGGGCCAGCACCTGGTCAAGCGCCGCATTTTTCTGCCCGCCCGCTTCGGCGAGCGCGATGACACCCGACCAGCGATGCATCGCGCCTGTCGTTTCGCCGCGTCTCTCGTGGAGTTCCGCGCGGCGAACGTTCGCCATGAAGTGGCGCTGATCGATCGCCAGCGCCCGGTCGAGGCTCGCGGATTCGCCCTCGTCGTCGCCGGCGAGGCGCTGTGCCTTGGCAAGATTCATCAACAGATCGGGTGACGATGCATCGCTCGCGATGGCCTGTTCGAAATAGTCGCAAGCCTGCGCGAAATTTCCTTCGTCGAGGCTGATCATGCCAAGGCTGTTGAGCACAGCCGGATTGCCGGGCGCGTGCGAAAGCGCAGCGTGCAGATGCGCGGACGCCCGACCGATATCGCCGCTGCCCCGCGCCTGCGCGGCGATGTTGAGGAGGCTCGCTACATCCGGATTGCTCATCCCGCGGCGATAACCGAGCCCCGGCGAAGAGGCAAAAAAAAAGGCGGGCACAAGGCCCGCCTTTCTTTTTTCGGCGTCAGATCAGAACTTCAGACGCGCACCCACCGCATAACGACGGCCAAGAGCGTCGTAGGTCGACGGATAGGTGTTGCCGCTGTTGAAGGTCGTCGAACCAATGTTCGAACCGACCGTCGGCGGATCCTTGTCGAACAGGTTCATGACCGAGAGCGTCAGCTCGAAATTCTCGCTGACATTGGCGCGCGCCGTCAGGTCGAACCAGTCATAGGCCTTGATCTTCTGGAACGCCGGGAAGGCAGGCCCGTTGGTGCCGAACTGGGTCTCGTCGGCATCGAAGGGTTCCTGCTTGGTGCCCGAAATGTGGCGCCACAGCAGCGAGAGGTCGATGTCGCCGAACGACAGCGTCGTACGCTGGTTGAAGGAGAACTTCGGCAGGATCGAACCACCCGAAAGATCCGAACCGGTGGGCGTGCAGTTGATGCTGTAATAGCCCACGCATTCGCGGTTCAGACCGCCGTCCTTCGAACGGAACTTCGACGAGAAGGTGTAGTTACCGGTAAAGCCGAGCGACAGGGTGATATCGTCGGTCAGATCGGTCTTCCAGTTCGCAGCGACGTCGATACCGTCGGTTGCCAGACGCCCGCTGTTGGTGAGCGCCAGCGGAACACCCGGCACCGTCGCGGCCGAACCGTCGAGACCACCGATCGCCGGGTCGCGGCGGATCGACGTACAGGCCACCGAGGTCGCGCTCGATGCGGTCAGGTTGCCGAAGCAATCGGCAAGGATATCGCCGACCGTCGGGAACGAAATCGCATCGTTGATGATGATGTTATAATAGTCGACCGACAGCGTCAGGTTCGGAACGAAGCTGGGCTGGAAGATCGCACCGACCGTGAAGGTATCGGCCTTTTCGGGCTTCAGCGGCGCGTCATAATTGAACGATGCGTTGATCTGTCCGGCCGACGGCGGGTCGAAGGCCGCGATATTGCCGGCACCATTGACCAATGCACCCTGCGCGACGCAAACCTGACCAAGGGTCGAGGTGGCGGCGATCGTGGTACCGTCGCTCTGGCAGGGGTCACGCTTCAGGTTGACGAGGCCAACCGCATTCGGCGTGAAAATTTCACCGATGTTCGGCGCGCGAACCGCCCGCTGGTAGTTGCCGCGCAGCTTGAAGCCGTCGAACGCCTCCCACGTCGCACCGACCTTGTAGGTCCAGGTGTCGTACGACTGCTTGTCGACGTCGTTGACCTCGTAGTCCGAATAGCGCGCGCCGGCTTCGAGCGTCAGGCCCGCAAAGAGCGGCGCGATAAGTTCGCCGAAGACTTCGCGAACATTGTAGCCGCCCTTGACCGGAGTGGTCGCGCCGCCGGCACCGCCCAGTTCGCCCGGCGATTGCGCAAGCTGGTCGGCAAAGACTTCAGCAGTATATTTGCGATATTCGACGCCCACTGCGAACGAAATCGCATCCGAACTTTCGGAGAACGATCCGAGCTCGCCCGAAAGCAGGCCGCGCACCTGCGCCAGCGAGGTGCGGTTGCCAGACGTTGCCGGCACGAGGAGATATTGCAGCATTTCGGGCGTGATCGAGCCGCTGGGACCGAACACGTTCACAGGCACACAGCCGCCCGACGGATTCTGACAGTTCGTCGCGTCCGGCGCGCGCAGCGCCTGCTGCAACCGCGTCAGCGAAGAATAGTTCACAATGGTCTGGGTGTTTTCGCTCTCGCAGTCGTTCCCCGAGACTT
>CBJKNR010000287.1:0-5304 GCA_966417555.1 uncultured Sphingopyxis sp. | reverse complement strand
CCGCATCACCGAGGCGCATGCCGCCGAGGTTCGTCCCGGGGACATCGCCATCGGCGTCATCATCGGCCGCACGTCCGAATTCTTCGACTTCTTCGTCTATGCAATCGCGTCGGTACTGGTCTTTCCGAAGCTCGTCTTCCCGCACCTCGACCCGCTGAGCGGCACGCTCTGGTCGTTCGCGATCTTCGCCCTCGCCTTCGTCTCGCGTCCCGTCGGCACGATCATCTTCACCGCAATCGACCGCGCCTATGGCCGCGGCGCGAAGCTCACCATCGCGCTCTTCCTGCTCGGTGGCTCGACCGCGGCGATCGCCTTCCTTCCCGGCTATGAGTCGGTGGGGATCGGCGCCGCGCTGCTTCTCGCGCTGTTCCGCATGGGTCAGGGCGTCGCGCTCGGCGGCTCGTGGGACGGGCTCGCCTCGCTGCTCGCGATCAACGCGCCCGAGAATCGCCGTGGCTGGTACGCGATGATCCCGCAGCTCGGCGCGCCGCTCGGCCTCATCGTCGCCAGCCTGCTTTTCATGTTCCTGATCGCGGCGCTTCCGGCCGAGGATTTCCTCGCGTGGGGCTGGCGCTATCCCTTTTTCGTCGCTTTCGCGATCAACGTCGTCGCGCTGTTCGCACGGTTGCGCATCGTCGTGACCCCCGAATATGCCGAGCTGTTCGAGAATCGCGCGCTCGAGCCCGCACCCTTGCTCGAAACGGTGCGCTCCGAATGGAAGACGATCGTCATCGGCACGTTCGCGCCGCTCGCGAGCTTTGCGATGTTCCACATGGTCACCGTCTATCCGTTGTCGTGGGTGTTCCTGTTCACCGACGAAACGCCGGTGCGCTTCCTGATGATCGAGGCGATCGCCGCGGTCGTCGGCGTCGGGTCGATCATCCTCTCCGGCATCCTCGCCGACCGCGTCGGACGCCGCACGCTGCTCGGCGTCACCGCCGCGGCGATCGCGGCGTTCAGCGGCTTTGCGCCGCAGCTGCTCGACGCGGGCGAATTCGGCGAAGCCGCGTTCATGATCCTCGGCTTCGCGCTGCTCGGCCTGTCGTTCGGCCAGTCGTCGGGCGCGCTTTCGTCGAATTTCCAGCCGCGGCACCGTTACACGGGATCGGCCTTCACCTCCGACCTCGCCTGGCTCTTCGGCGCGGGCTTTGCGCCGATGGTCGCGCTCTGGCTGTCGAGCCAGTTCGGGCTGATCGCCGCGGGCGGCTATCTGTTGTCGGGCGCGATCGTCACGCTCGTCGCGCTGTGGCTCAACCGCGAACTGGCGAGCACGATCGACTGACTGTTTGGCGCGGCCCGCCCCCCCGAATCCGCCCCGCCGGCACATATTCCGCCCATAACCTATGTTATGGCAGGGGGCGCCTCACCGATACATGTCGGGGTCGTTCGCAAGACGGACCGCCGATAGCGAAGGAAGCGGAAGGGATGAATGCGAACGCCGGCCCCGAGGGCCTCGACATCTTCCTCCGCAAGCTGCTCAGCCACAGCCCGCTCACGACCGACGACCAGGCGGCGATCCTCGCGCTTCCACACAGCGTGCGCCACCTCGAACCCAACAGCTATATCCTGCGCGAGGGCGACCGGTCCGGCGTGTGTCCCATCCTTTGCTCGGGCTTCGCCTACCGGCAGAAATCGACCCGCGAGGGCGGCCGCCAGATCGTCGCGCTCAAGATCCCCGGCGACGCGCTCGACTTCCAGTCGATGTATGTGCGCACGATCGACCATAATCTGCAGGCGCTGACCGCCGTCGACCTTGTCAACGTCGCGCTTGGCGATTTCGAGAAGCTCGTCGCCGACCGTCCCGCGATCGCGCGTGCAGTCATCGTCGACATAGTGATCGAGGCCTCGATCGGGCGCGAATGGCTGCTCAACCTCGGTCGCCGCAACGCGCTGTCGCGACTCGCGCATCTTCTGTGCGAACTCCATTATCGCCTGCTCGACACACGCAGCGGCGGACTCGACGCGCGCGACGTGCCGATGACGCAGGAACAGCTGGCCGACCTGCTCGGGCTGACGCCGGTGCACATCAACCGCACGGTCAAGGAGCTCGAACGGCGCGGCGCGGTGACGCGTCCGGGACGCGGCATTCGCCTTGGCGATATTGCGCGGCTGCGTTTGCTTGCGGAATTCTCGGACACCTATCTCCACCGCGACAGCACGCTGCCCTGACCACGCGCGGTCGTTACAGCCCCATTACCGGCTCGGCGCCGCGCGACGGGGCGGCTTCCGGCGCAAGTTCGGCATCCTTTTCGGGCAGGGTCGAGGAGGGCAGCAGCTTCCAGACGTTCGCCGCGGTCTTGGTCATCCGCGCCAGCAACGACCCGCCTTCCCACAGCTCGACATGGATGCCGTCGGTTTCGTTGCGCGCAACCTGAAACGCGTGATCGGGGCCTTCGGCACGAAAATCGACGCGCCGTGGCGGGCCGGCCTCATCGTCGAGCAATATCAGATGAAAGGCACGCATGGCTTGCTCCTTTATCGTCGGGAGCAAGCGCGACCAGGCTCTCGGCATCATTGGATCGGCTGGCCGTATGCAACGGCAAGGGACTGCGGGTTATGCCGGAACCACGAAAAGCCGATCTGATGTGGAAACCGCAGCCGGTGGTCTGCACATAGCATGGCGCGGTCCCCACCCCTAAGCAATTCGTCATAACATGGATCAAACCGGAGCGTGTCCGGCCGATTATCGCGCATCAATGCGCGCCTTCGCCCAGCATATAGTCCGCCACGCCATAGGAGTGGCTCGCCTGATAGGCGTTCCTGCCGCGGTTCATGTGGGTCAGATTGAAACGGCGGATCGCGCGCAGCGACCGCGGGGCCGTGATGAAGTCACGGATGGACGCCGAACCGCACATCTTGATGACAAGGATGTCCTGGCCGCCCGGAATGGAGTAGCTCAGATCCCCGGATGTCCGCATGCTCCGTTCGAGAAGCTCCCGATCGATTGCCTCCGGCACAAGCGCCCCGCCCAGCGTGAAGTCCGAAAGGTGGACGATGAACCGGGCGCGAAGGTCATCGCCGTCGCCATAGAGGGTGAACAGTTCCATCCAGCTCGCGTTGACGCGAACCAGCGGCTTGTCCGGGGACGACGGCAGGCAGGAAACCGACCAGTAATAGCGCTCGGTGGCGCGAGGCACGGGAAGGCATATCCGGCCGTACAGCCCGAGAATCGCGAACAGTTCGAGCGCCTCGGGACGACGAAGCAGCTTCCGGAAGCGGGGCGCATATTTCATCCGCTGCTCGATCGAATCCTGCCGCTCGGCGGCGTCGACCAATTCGACCCGGCCCTCCAGCCAGTCGCGCTGCTCTTCCATATCCAGAAACTGGCGCAGCCCCTTGGCGCGCTGACCGGCCTTCATCGTCATGGATCAAGAATGCGGGATTGAAGCGCAATCATCAATAGCGCTTCGCGACGGGACACGAATCGCCAGAAAGCCGCTAAAAGCCCTGCTTTCGCTGGATGCTGCTGTAAGGGGATGCCCCTTGGTGGACAGGGCTGGATTCGAACCAGCGTACGGAAAACCGGGCAGATTTACAGTCTGCTGCCTTTAACCACTCGGCCACCTGTCCTTGGGGCCCGCTTTGGGAAGCGGTCCAATGGCGAAACGAGGCTTGCCTGTCAATGGCGGTCGTGGGAAAGGCGCGCCTTATGAGGCAATTTTCCCGACATCGTCGCCCCGGCGGCCAAAGCCAACGTGGTCAGGCCGTCCGTTTCTGGGGCCGCCACGCCGTTCTCGCCGCGCTCGCCAACCCCGAACGCACCGTGAAGCGCATCTGGGGCACGCGCGAGGCGCTGGGCCAGCTCGACCTGCCGCCGGTGATTCCCATATCCTACGCCGACGTCGCCGATCTCGCGCGACTCGTCGCGCGCGACGCGCCGCACCAGGGGCTGGTGATCGAAGTCGACCCGCTCGAGAGCGTCCATCTCGGCGACCTGTTGCAGGAAGAGGTCGATGCCGGGAGCAAGCGGCCGCTCGTCATCCTCGACCAGGTCACCGACCCGCACAATATCGGCGCGGTGCTACGTTCGGCCGCGGCGTTCGATGCCGCCGCGATAATCACGCAGGACCGCCACAGCCCGCCCGAGAGCGGCGTCATCGCGCGCTCGGCGTCGGGTGCGCTCGAAACTGTGCCGTGGGTGCGCGTCGTCAACCTGTCGCGCGCATTGGAGGAAATCGCCGAGGCCCAATATTGGCGCATCGGGCTGATGGGCAATACCGAAACGACGCTGGGTTCGACGCTCGACGGCGGCAAGGTCGCGCTCGTACTCGGCTCCGAGGGCGACGGGATGCGCCACAATGTCATGGAGCATTGCGATGTGCTTGCGAAGCTCCCGATCTCGCCGCGGATGGAGAGCCTCAACATCTCGAACGCCGCGGCGATCGCGCTCTACGCGGTCGCGACGGCGGGCCAGTAAGGCTCAGTCCTCCGCGGCGATCCGCACGCGGAGGCCGTCAAGCGCGTCGCTGAAGGGAATCTGGCACGACAGGCGCGACGCGTCGTCACGATCGGTCGTCGAATCGAGCAGGTCGTTCTCGTCCTCGCTCATCGCGGGCATCGCGGCGGTGTCCCCTGCCTCGACATGGACGTGGCACGTCGCGCAGCTGCAGCAGCCGCCGCACAGGGCGAGCAGTTCGTCGAAACCGGCGTCGCGGATATTTTCCATCACGGTCAGGCTGGTGTCGCCCTCGATTTCATGCTCGGTCCCGTCGCGCGTCACCACAATCAGCTTGGCCATGCTAGTCCCCATATCTTTCGTGTCGCAGGCGCTATGTCGCGCGTTGCACGGCAAATCAAGCGTTGCTATCAGCCACCAAAGGAACAAAAGGAGAATATACGATGGGCCTCAGCCAGCAGCAGCTGAACGCGGGAATCGACGCGCTGGCGGCGAGCGATGCCAATTTCGCCCGTGCACTCGGTCATGCAGGCTATCCCGAACCGCGTATCCGCGCACCGGGCTATACCACCCTCCTTCGTACCATCGTCGGCCAGCAGGTCAGCGTCGCCGCCGCGACCTCGATCTGGAACAAGCTCGAAGCGCAGTTCGGCGAGGGCTGCCCCGCCGAAGTCATGGCCGCCGCCGATTTCGACACGCTGCGCGCCTGCGGCCTGTCGGGGCAGAAACAGGGCTATGCCAAGAGCCTCGCCCAGCTGATCCTCGACGGCGAACTGACCTTCGACGCGCTTCCGGCCGACGACGAGGAGGCGATCGCCTTGCTCACACGCGTCAAGGGCATCGGGCGCTGGTCGGCCGAAATCTACCTGCTCTTCGCCGAAGGGCGCCCCGACATCTGGCCCGCGGGC
>CBJKNR010000286.1:0-5317 GCA_966417555.1 uncultured Sphingopyxis sp. | reverse complement strand
CGAGTGGTAGGTCGAGACGCCGACGCGCCTGATCATCGCTGCGTCGTGAAGCGGCTTCAGCGCAACGACCATCTGCGCGGTCGAGCAATTGGGGTTCGCAATGATGTTGCGCTTGGTATAGCCGTCGATCGCGTCGGGGTTCACCTCGGGCACGATCAGCGGCACGTCGGGGTCCATGCGGTAGAGCGACGAGTTGTCGATCACGACGCAGCCCGCCGCGGCGGCCTTCGGCGCGTGGATCGCGGTCGCGTCGCTGCCGATCGCGAAAATCGCCATGTCCCAGCCCGACCAGTCGAAATTCTCGATATTCTGGCACTTCACGGTTTTACCGGTATCGCCGATTTCGATCTCGTCGCCCTGGCTGCGCGACGATGCGACCGCCGCCAGTTCGTCGTAGGGAAATTCGCGCTCGGCGAGAATGGCGAGCACTTCGCGCCCGACATTGCCCGTGGCCCCGGCGACAACGATACGATAACCCATCTACTCACTCCTCAAGGCAAGAAACTCAGGTAAAAACTCGGGATAATCAGACTTTCCAGCGAAAATGGCCGGTCAGCTTATGCTTGAACAACGCATCCTCCTCGCGCGTCCCGCCGCCGATATTGTGGAGGACGAGCGGTACGCCGGTCGTGTCCTTGCGGTCGGACACGATGCCTGTATGCGGCAGGCGGCCGTTCACCAGCGAAGTGAAGATATCGCCCGGCCGCCAGTCGGCGGGATCATCGGTGACGGGCAAGGATGCCCCCTGCCGCCGCCAATAGGTTGCGAGATTGGGCACGCGGCGGTGATCGATATTGCGATCGGGGCGCCCTAACCCCCAGTTTTTCGGATAGGCCCCGAAATTGACGCGCATGTCGGCATTTACAAGGGCCTGAAGATCGAGGGCCAGCGCATCGCGGAAAGCGCGGATCACGACGTCGGTGCACACACCCTTCGCGCGGTCGACATCGCCGTTCGGGAAACGCAGCACGGTATAGGCGGGGTCGTAGGTCAGCGTGACGCCGACCTGCCGCCGCGCCGCGCTGACCACGCGCTGCGCATTGGTGAGCGCCATCGCCTCGCCCGACATGCCAAAGGCGAGCACCGCGCCGATGAAGGCACGCCGCGTCGGCTGGAACGGGGGGACGGACTGGTGCATCAGATTCGCTTTGCCCAAAAGAAAACGACCGGCTCTGCCTGTTGGCGGAACCGGTCGTTTTTGAAAGCTGTTTCGGCTTTGTAGAGGAGAAGCTCTCCTTAGCCTTCGCCGGCTTCCGACCGGTAATCGCGGCGTTCCGCAATACGTGCCGATTTACCAGTGCGACCGCGCAGATAGTAAAGCTTCGCACGACGGACAGCGCCCTTGCGGACGACGGTAATCGAATCGATGTTGGGCGAGTAAAGCGGGAAGACGCGCTCGACACCTTCGCCGAACGACATCTTGCGCACGGTGAAGTTGGAGCCCATGCCCTTGTTCGAGCGTGCGATGCACACGCCCTCGAAATTCTGGACGCGGGTGCGTTCGCCTTCGACCACCTTCACGCCGATCTTCAGCGTGTCGCCGGGACGGAATTCGGGGATCGTCTTGCCGGCCTTGGCAATTTCTTCGGCTTCGATCGTCTGGATGAGGTTCATGTCCTCGGGTCCTTTTCTTTTCGCCGCGCGCCAGAGGCAGGTCGGTCCCGAGCATCGACATGACGCTCCCAAAGGTCCGGCCTGCGTAACCGTGTAATCTCCTCCGCCTGTTGTTTCCGCCAGGCGGCGATCTTCGCATGATCCCCCGATCGCAGCACTTCGGGGATCGTGCGCCCTTCCCATGTGACGGGCCGGGTATAGTGCGGATATTCGAGCAAACCGTTTTCGAACGATTCGTCGTCCCCGCTTGAAGCCGCGCCCATTACGCCGGGAAGCAGCCGAATGCAAGCGTCGAGGAGCAGCAGCGCGCCCATCTCGCCGCCCGACAAGATGATGTCGCCCATCGACACCTGTTCGATGGCGCGCGCGTCGAAGATGCGTTCGTCGAATCCCTCGAACCGGCCGCAGAGGATGATGGCGCCGGGGCCCGCCGAAAGCTGCCGCACGCGCGCCTGCGTGATCGGCGTGCCGCGCGGCGTCATCGCAAGGACGGGAAGGTCCGGATGCGCCGCCGCGGTATGGTCGATCGCGGCCGCCAGCACGTCGGCCTTGAGCACCATGCCCGCGCCGCCACCCGCAGGCGTGTCGTCGACGGTGCGATGCTTGTCGTTCGCGAAGTCGCGGATCTGCACCGGCGCGCAATGCCACGTCCCGCTTTCGAGCGCGCGCCCCGCCATGCTGTGCCCCAAGGGGCCGGGGAACATGTCGGGATAGAGCGTCAGGGGGACGGCGGTGAAGGTCATTGACAGGCGATCCTAGTCAGAGTTAACTCTTATCCCTCTGGAGGATTCTATGATTCGAAGCATTGATATTCATATCGATACCTTTGCCGAGCTTTGGAAGCAAAGACTTCCAGAGGAGTTATCCGAGGATTCCATCATCAAGAGGCTTTTGGGAATGCCAAGCAAAGCGCAACAAAGGCAACTCGAATCCTTAAAAGAGGAGGACAGTCCTCCCGGCGTTAGCCTGCTCCACTCCAGCCTTCCGGATAGCAAGAAATGGACCGACCTATTGATATGGACTCTCGAAAAACTCGGTGGCACCGCTCCACTTGCTGAGATTTATCGAGTTTCTCGAGAGGGAAGGAAAGCGCTTGGGTATGAACTGACCAGAAATCACGACGCCTCAGCTAGAGAATGCCTTGAATCTCACTGCTTCGAATCAGAGAAATATAGAGGGAAGAAAAATCTATTCCTAATGCCAGAGGGCAAGGGCGCGGGTATCTGGGCTCTTCGTTCGAGTCGCACTGGATAGCCTTCCTCCTCATGACGGCGGCTCCCATACCGCGTCGGGAAGCAGGTGGCGATCTTTCTCGATTTCGGCGTGCAGCCATTCGCGGAAGCGTTCGATCTTGCGCACCCCGACGCGGTTGTCGCGGTGGACGAGCCACATGCCCGACGATAACGAAACATAAAATGTGTCAAAGGGCTGGACCATGCGGCCGCTCTCGAGTTCGCCCTGCCAGTAGAGCGGGGTCATCATCGCGACGCCGAAGCCCGCCTGCACTGCGCTCCCTTCCTGCAACTGGCTGTCGAGCTCGATACCGCGCCGCGACGGCACCGGCGGTGTCTCGACCCCGGCGAGGGCAAACCAGTCGGCCCACCAGCTGTCGTTCGGCGCGAGCCGCTGGACGCGCAGCAGGTCGGCGGGCTCGCGTATGTCATGTTCGGCGATGAAGGCGGGCGAGGCGATCGGCGAGAGATACTGGCGCATCAGGAAGTCGCTGCGCAGCCCCGGCCACACACCCTTGCCAATGCGGATCGCGACGTCGACGTTGGAAGCGTCGAAGTCCACGAGCTCGTTGCTCATCGACATGCGCACCGCAAGTTCGGGATATTGAAGCTGGAAGCTGCCGATGCGCGCGCTGAGCCAGGTACCGCCGAAGCTCGTCGCGGCATTGATCGTCAACACATCGGCCTCGTCGCTGCCGAGCGCAGCGAAGGCGTCGCCCATGGTCGCAAAGGCGTTGCTGATCGCGGGAAGCAGCCGCTGCCCCGTTTCGGAGAGGCGCACGCGCCCTTTCTCGCGCACGAAGAGCGCGCGGCCGAGCCGGTCCTCCAATTGACGGATTTGATAGCTTACCGCGGCCTGCGTCATCCCCAATTCCTCGGCCGCACGCGAGAAATTCTGCAGCCGGCCGGCGGCTTCGAAGGTTCGAACGGCGGCAAGGGGCGGCAGCTTGGGCATGCATCCCTATAAGCCCAGCTTATGCCATGGTCTACGCCTTTTGTTGGCGGCGCGGAGCGGAAAGGTGCATTTACGCTGCATCAGCGAAAGGAGACTTGCGATGCAAGACGAGCATTTCATGCGCGTTTGGAACGAAGGTCATCACCGTTTTAGCGCCGACATCACCCGCGCCGTCAAATGGCTGGCCGAACCCTTCCGCCGCATGGGCGAATATATGGGCCCGGCGAGCGCACCCGGCGAAGACAGCTTCTTCACCCGTGCCGCAGCGCGCTGCGGCATCCGTCCGCGCCGCGCGCGATAAATTTCCCTGCCCCCTCTCGAAGGTCCAGGGTAAAACGGGGCGGGGCCGTCCCTTGCAAAAGCCCCGCCCCGTTTTGATCAGCGCGCTTCGGGCGGCACGACGCGGAAGCGCAGCGCCTGAACCGTCGCCGGCGTCGTCGGCGCGAGGAGCAACAGCCCGTCGAGCTTGCCCTTCGTGCAGTTGAGCCGGAAGGCCGTCGACAGCGCCCCCATCGGCGCGAGCGGTTCGTCGGCCGGACATTCGCCGACCTCGGCCTTCAGCTTTGCGAATTCGACTTTCCAGTTGTCCACCGAACGATCCATCAGGAAATTCATCGCAAGCTTGCCGCGCAGCGGGGCGAGATCGCCCGCAGCATAAGCGGCTTTCGCGGCCGCATAGGCCTCCGCCACCGCCGGCGAGACAGGAACGGCGCGGGCTTCGAGCAGTCCCGCCCTGTCCATCGCCACGGCCGTATCCCACGCCGGCGCCGACGGCCCGGCGTAAGTGCGGTTCGCGAGCGCAAAGACGCCGACGCCATGGTCGGGCATCAGCATCACATGGCTGCCATAGCCCGGATAGCCGCCGCCATGCGCGAGCGTCAGGCCAAGGTCGCAATCCTGCGCGACGCGCCAGCCCATGCCATAGGCGCTCGACAGCTTGCACGCGTCGGCGCCGCTCGCGCCGGTGCGATTGACGACGGACGTGAAATTGAGCCCCTGCGCCATCTCGCGCACCGTCGCGCGCCTGACGGGGCCAGTGTCGGGATCGTCGCGCGCGGGCCAAGCCGAAAGCAGGAAGGCGACCCATTTTGCATAGTCGTTCGCGCTGACCTGAAGCCCGCCCATGCTGTTGAACGCGCCGTCGGCCATCTCGGGCTCGGGCGACCAGCGCCCATTTTCCCAGCGATAGCCGAGCGCATAGCGCGCCTTGGGCGCTTTCGGGGCGTCGTAGCCGCTCGCCGTCATGCCGAGCGGGGTCAGGATCGTTTCGCGGACATAGTCGGTGTACGCCATGCCCGACGCATGGGCGACGATGCGGCCGAGCAGCGCATAGCCGAAGTTCGAATATTCGTGGGCCGATTGCGGCACGCGGCTGAACGGCACGCCCGCGGCGATCATCCGGGTAAATTCGGCCTGCGGCAGCACCTGCTGCCGGTCGCCCCACGGGTCGTCGGTGACGAGGCCGCCGACATGCTGGAGCAGGTCGCGGACCCGGATGCGCGGGCTGTCCTTCGTC
>CBJKNR010000285.1:0-5374 GCA_966417555.1 uncultured Sphingopyxis sp. | reverse complement strand
TGGCTGTGGCTCTACAGCAATCCGCGCGAGAGTGGGAAGGTCAGCCAAGCCGAACTCGCGTGGATCGAGCATGACCCGCCCGAGCAGGCCCTGCGCATCGGCTGGTCGAAAATCGTCACCAAGCGCGAGGCCTGGGCGTTCGCGGTCGCGAAATTCCTCATCGATCCGGTCTGGTATCTGATGCTGTTCTGGCTACCCAAATATTTCAGCACGACCTACAATGTCGATCTCAAGGTCGTGCTGCTTCCGATGGTCATCATGTATCTCCTCTCCGACGTCGGCAGCATCGCGGGCGGCTGGCTCTCCTCGAAGCTGATCCAGCGCGGGCGAACCCCCAATTTCGCGCGCAAGCTGACGATGGTGATCGCCGGTTGTTTCGTCCTGCCCCTCTTGTTCGTCACGGGGCTCGACAATATGTGGCTGGCGGTGGTGCTGATCGGTCTCGCGCTCGCGGGGCATCAGGCCTTTTCGTCGACGATCCTGTCGATCCCGCCCGACATGTTCCCGAAGCGCGCGGTCGGCTCGGTGATCGGGCTCGGCGGTTTCGCGGGCGGCGTCGGCGGCATGATCATGGCGAAGTCGACCGGGCTGGTGCTCGACGCGACGAACGGCAATTATACGGTCATCTTCGCGGCCTGCACGACCGTCTATTTCCTCGCGGTGCTGGCGGTGCATCTGCTCAGCCCGCGTCTCGCGCCGGTCACTGTCGAAAGCCAAGGCATCCCCGCATGACACGTCCGTTTCAGCTTCATCCCGACCGCCTGTTTCCGTCCGATCCGGCGCAGCGCGACATCGCGCGCCGGCTTTATGCGGAGGTCGCGGACCTGCCGATCGTCAGCCCGCACGGGCACACCGATCCGGCGTGGTTCGCGGGCAATGCGAATTTCGGCAACGCGGCCGAGCTGCTGCTCCATCCCGACCATTATGTGTTCCGCATGCTCTACTCGCAGGGCATATCGCTGGGTGCGCTCGGCATCCGCAACCCGGCAGCCGACCCGCGCGAGAGCTGGCGGCTGTTCGCCGGGAACTATCATCTCTTCCGCGGCACGCCGTCGCGCATGTGGATGGACTGGGTGTTCGCCGAGGCGTTCGGGTTCGATGTGCAATTCGCGGCGGAGACGTCGGATTTCTATTACGACCGGATCACCGAGGCACTGGCGACCGACGCCTTCCGCCCGCGCGCGCTGTTCGATCGCTACCGTATGGAGGTGATTGCGACGACCGAAAGCCCGCTCGACACGCTTGAGCATCACGCGGCTATTCGCGCTGCCAATGCAAGCGGCGAGTGGGCGGGGCGTGTGGTCACCGCCTACCGCCCCGATCCCGTGGTCGACCCCGAGTTCGAAGGCTTCCGCGATAACCTCGAGCGCTTCTCCGAGCTGTCGGGCGAGGATGCTTTCAGCTATGCCGGCTATCTCGCCGCGCACCGGGGTCGCCGCGCCTTCTTCGCCGGGATGGGCGCGACCTCGACCGATCACGGCCACCCGACTGCGGCGACCGCCGATCTGTCGGAGACGCAAGCCGAGGCGCTCTTCGCGCGCGTGACAGGACCGAATGTCAGCGCCGCCGACGCCGAACTGTTCCGCGCGCATATGCTGACGGTGATGGCGGGGATGAGCCTCGACGACGGGCTCGTCATGCAGATCCACCCGGGCAGTTTCCGCAACCACAACCCCTGGCTGTTCGCGCATTATGGCCGCGACAAGGGCGCCGACATCCCGATGGCGACCGACTATGTCCACGCGCTGCGCCCGCTGCTCGGCCGCTATGGCAATGCGGCGGACCTCACGATCATCCTCTTCACCCTCGACGAGACGAGCTACGCGCGCGAACTCGCGCCGCTCGCGGGCCACTATCCCGCGCTGAAGCTCGGCCCCGCCTGGTGGTTCCACGACAGCCCCGAAGGCATGCGCCGCTTCCGCGGCCAGATGACCGAGACCGCGGGCTTCTACAACACCGTCGGGTTCAACGACGACACGCGCGCCTTCCTGTCGATCCCTGCGCGCCACGACGTCGCGCGGCGCATCGACTGCGGCTTCCTCGCCCAGCTCGTCGCCGAGCACCGGATGGAGGAATGGGAGGCTGCCGAACTCGCGGTCGACCTCAGCTACAATCTCGCCAAGGCGGCCTACAAGCTGTGAGGCTGTCGGCGCAAACGCCGATCCCGGCCTCAGTACAGACGCCGGAATACGACCGCGCCGCGCAGGCGGCAGGCATCGTTCATATCGGCATCGGCGCCTTCCACCGCGCGCACCAGGCGGTCTACACCGATGATGCGATGAATGCGGGCGACCGCGACTGGGGCATTATCGGTGTGTCGCTCCGTTCGGGCGATGTCGCGGCGCAGTTGAACCCGCAGGACGGGCTCTATACGGTGAGCACGCGGAGCGCGGCGGGAAGCGAAATGCGATTGATCGGCGCGGTGCAGAAAGTGCTCGTCGCGGCCGACGATCCGCAGGCGGTGATCGCCGCCATCGCCGCACCGACGACGCACATCGTCAGCTTCACCGTCACCGAGAAGGGTTATTTGAGGCGCGCCGACGGCTCGCTCGACCTCGCTGCGGCGGTTGGTAGCGCAAGCCTCTATCGCTTTGTCGCCGCCGGGCTGGCTATGCGCAAGGCGGCGGGCTTGCCCGGGCTGACGCTGCTCAGCTGCGACAATCTTGCGAGCAATGGCGCGGTGCTGCGCGGACTGATGCGCGACTATCTCGCCGCCGGTCACTCCGACCTCTCGGCGTGGTTCGATGCGACATGTACCTGTCCCGCGACGATGATCGATCGCATTGTTCCTGCGACCACGGAAGCCGACCGCGCCGTCGTCGAAGCGGCTCTCGGCACGCGCGACGAGGGGGCGGTCGTTACCGAAGATTTCAGCCAATGGGTGATCGAGGATGATTTCGCCGGCCCGCGTCCGCGCTGGGAAAAAGTCGGTGCCGAACTCGTCGCCGACGTCGCGCCCTATGAAACGGCGAAGCTGCGCATGCTCAACGGCGCGCATTCGGCGCTTGCCTATATCGGGCTCGGGCGCGGACATGAATTCGTCCATCAGGCCATCGCCGACCCTGCAATCCGGGCGCTCATCGAAAGACTGATGCGCAAGGAAGCCGCGCCGACGGTCGACGCCGCGCCGGGACAGGATCTGACTGCCTATGCCGATGCCTTGCTCGACCGTTTCGCCAATCCCGCGCTTCATCACCGCCTGATCCAGATCGCGATGGACGGCAGCCAGAAGATTCCGCAGCGCTGGCTCGAGACACTGGCGTGGCATCAGGCGCGCGGGGCGCGTTGCCCTTCGCTCGAAGCGGCGATTGCGGCATGGATCGCGTTTCTGCGCAGCGGCGTTCACCCCATCCAGGATCCGCTCGCCGAGCAACTCTGCACCGCGGTCGCGGGTGCAGATGCGATGGCGCGATTGTTTGGCGCGAACGGCCTGCTCCCTTCCGGATGGCACCCCGAAGACGCCATCGCATAACGGGAACAGGGTCGGGGAAACAGGACAGGCCCGGCGCGGCCACCAGCGCGCCGGTCGGACCTGACCCGCGACGGATCACCAGTTGAACATCGTTCCGTCTTCGAGACGGGCGACGGGCAGATAGGCGGGCTGATAGGGATATTTCTCCGCCAGCTTCTCGTCGATGTCGACGCCATGCCCCGGAGCGTCGCCGGCATACATATATCCCTGCTCGAAACGGTAGCTGTGCGGGAAGACTTCGTCGGTCTCGGGGGTGTGGCGCATATATTCCTGGATCCCGAAATTGGGGACCCAGCTATCGAAATGGAGCGCCGCGCCCATGCACACGGGCGACAGGTCGGTCGCGCCATGGCTGCCGGTCTTGACCTGATAGATCGCGGCCAGGTCGGCAATCCGCCGCAAATGCGTGATGCCGCCGGCGTGGACCACGGTCGCGCGGATATAGTCGATCAGCTGGTTCTGGATCAGCTCCTTGCAGTCCCAGATCGTGTTGAAAATCTCGCCCACGGCCAGCGGGGTCGTGGTGTGCTGGCGAATGAGCTTGAACGCTTCCTGATCTTCCGCGGGGGTCGCGTCTTCGAGCCAGAATAATTTTGCGGGTTCGAGCGCCTTGCCGAGCTGGGCGGCCTCGATGGGGGTCATCCGGTGATGGCCATCGTGGAGAAGATGGTGTTCGAAACCGTATGTATCGCGGATCTTTTCGAACAATTTCGGGATGTGATCGAGATACTTCCTGGTATCCCAGATCGTCAGCGACGGCAGCGCGGCGTCGGCGGGCTCATAGAAGAGCTTGCCGCGGCCGACGCCATAGGCGTCCTTGATTCCGGGAACTCCCGATTGCGCGCGAATGGCCTTATATCCCAGGTCGATATAATGGCCGACCGCGTCGACGGTTTCGGGGATATCGGCGCCATTGGCATGGCCATAGACCATCACGCCGTCGCGGCTCTTTCCGCCGAGCAGGTCGTAGATCGGCATGCCCGCCATCTTGCCCTTGATATCCCAAAGCGCCGTGTCGACCGCCGCGATCGCCGACATGGTGACAGGGCCGCGCCGCCAATAGGCGCCGCGATAGAGATATTGCCAGATATCCTCGATCCGGCGCGGGTCCATCCCGATCAGGCAAGGGATGACATGGTCTTCGAGATAGGAGACGACCGAGAGCTCGCGCCCGTTCAGCGTTGCATCGCCGATTCCGGAAACCCCCTGATCGGTCTCGATCTTCAAGGTCACGAAATTGCGCCCCGGACATGTCACGATGACGCGGGCAGACTGGATCTTCATTCTATTTTCCTGTTCTCGTTGCGCGGAGCCAATCGGCTGCTCCCGTCGTTCATAGCATCTGCCTTACCATTTTCAATAAAATTGGTAATACCAATTGTGACAATAATGGGCTGGGTTCGACCTGGTTTCGGCGCACACACCAAGAGCGATCGCCGCCTGCAACATATCGCCGCGAGCATAGCCGGAAAACCGGCCGATGCTCACGGCGATAGAGGAGAAGGTCAGAACTGGAAATTGACTGCCAGGCTGAACGTGCGGCCGAAATAGGAGGTGTAAAGCGGGTCTTTCCGTGTGGTGTCGGTGTAGAGGCGGTTGGTCTCGTTGGTGATGTTCGACACCTCGGCGATGAGCTTGATATTGTCGTTGATATTATAGGAGGCCGAGGCGTCGACGAAGATCGAGCTTGCATTGACGTTCGCGTCGCTGTCGGTCGGGCCCGGGACGCCGGTGAGGAAGGCCGCCCGGTAGTTGATTGTCGACCGGACGCTGAACTTGTCATCCTCATAATAGAGCGTGGCGCTGGCGGTTTCCGGCGAGAGGCCGACGAGCGGCGCCCTGCGCGTGAGGGTCGGCGAGATGATGTAATTGATGCTCGAGCGCACGCGCGTGAAGTTGGCG
>CBJKNR010000284.1:0-5379 GCA_966417555.1 uncultured Sphingopyxis sp. | reverse complement strand
GCGTAACCTGGCCGCGCGCCTCTTCGTCGCCGAACAGCCGCTTCACCATCGCCTGCGCATCGTCGAAGCTGCCGTCGATCGCGATATTATGGACGTTGGGCGCCAGCACCGTCGTCATCTGCCGGCGCTGGACGTCGCTGACGCGGCCTTCGGGGTGGAGCATGAAGATGCGGATATGCTCGCGCCCCGCGACCGCCTCGATCGCCGCCGATCCGGTATCGCCCGACGTCGCGCCGACGATCGTGATGTCGGTGTCACCGCCAGCGAGGAATTTTTCGAAGAGCTGGCCCAGCAGCTGCAATGCGACGTCATTGAAGGCGAGCGTGGGACCATGGAAGAGTTCGAGCAGCCAGTGACGATGGTCGAGCTGGACGAGCGGCGTCACCGCGTCGTGGCTGAAGCGGCTGTAGGCGGCCTTGCAAAGGCCGCGAAGCTCATCCTCGCCCAGCACGCCCGCCACGAACGGCGCCATTACCCGCACCGCGGTTTCGACATAGTCGAGCCCGGCGAGCCCGCGAATTTCGTCAAGGCTCAGCTGCGGCCATTTTGCCGGCACATAGAGACCGCCGTCGCTGGCAAGCCCCGCGAGCGTCGCGGCACGAAAATCGAGGGTCGGCGCAGAGCCGCGGGTGCTGATATATTCCATGGCGGCCCAGCGCCTAGAGCGATTTCAAGCGAAATGGAACATTTCGCGGCCCGGAAATCGCGGAAAAATATCTTCGGGCTGCGGTCAAGGCCGCAAGCGGCGACGGACGGCCAAAATATAGATGACAAGCGCCGCGGCGGCGAACAGGAACCATTGCACCGCATAGGCGAGATGATTGTTCGGCGTGTCGTCGGCCGAGGGCACCGCGCTCGCACGGAGGCCGGCAATCGGCGCGTCGGCGACGAGCATCGCCCGCGCCGGCACCGCCTTGCCTCTCACCCGATCCATCACCGTCGGCTGTTCGGGCCCCGGAACGATCGTCCCCTGCACCGTGCCGCCCTTCCATTCGGGCGGCTTGAAATCGTCGCCGATGCCGACGTCAACGAGCACGCCCGGCCCTTCGGCCCCGGTACGGCAGTCGGCGATCATGCGGATGCCCGACCCGCCCTTGCGGTCGGTACCGCTGCGCTGGTCCCAGCGCACGGGTTCGAGGCAGACGATACTGCTCTTGCGATAGAGCATCGCATCGGGAACCGGCGGCAATTCGGGATAGGCGACCAGCGACGACATCGCCATGTTGCGCTGATAGAGCGCGATCAGCGCCTCCTTTTCGGCCTTGCGCTGGAGCTGCCAGACGCCGAGGCCGATCATCACCGCGACCGCCGCGGCGACAACCAGCGTCGGGATCAGCGGCCAGCGTCGCGCGGTCGCGGAAGCTTCTGCGGGTCCGGGGGCGTCGGCGGGATCAGTCATCTTTTTCCTCCACCTTGCGTCCCTCCGCGGCCTGCCGCTGATGTTCGCTCGCCAGTAACGCCGCCTTGCCGACGCGCAGGCCATAAACGACCGCGACAGCGGTCAACGGCACCCACAGCAAGATATGCACCCAGAAGGGCGGCCGGACCATGGCGTCAAGCGTCAATGCCATCGCGATGAGCAGCGCGCCAATGATCAGCGTCAGGAACGCCGCCGGCCCGTCGCCGACGTTATAGCCGCCGAAATCGAGCGCACAGACGCGGCAATGCGGCGCGAATTTTACCGGCCCTTCGAACAGCGTCTGCGCGCCGCACCTTGGGCACAGACCAAAAAGGGCAGCGCGCACGATCTGCGGCTGCCCTTTTTGCGGTTGATTGCCGGTCAGCAATTTAGTGCGCGGCGACCGGTGCGCCCCAGCCACCCCAGACATAGACGATGATGAAGAGGAACAGCCACACGACGTCGACGAAGTGCCAGTACCAGGCGGCCGCTTCGAAACCGAAATGCTGCTGCGGCGTGAAATGGCCCTTGTAGGCACGAACGAGGCACACGATCAGGAAGATCGTGCCGACGAGCACGTGGAAGCCGTGGAAGCCGGTCGCCATGTAGAAGGCCGAGCTATAGTTGCTCTGGCCAAAGCCGAACGGCGCGTGCGCGTATTCATAGGCCTGGATCGACGAGAAGACGATACCGAGGATGATCGTCGCCCACAGGCCCTTCTTCAGGCCTTCGCGGTCGCCGTGGATCAGCGCATGGTGCGCCCAGGTGATCGTCGTGCCCGAGCAGAGCAGGATCAGCGTGTTGAGCAGCGGCAGCGAGAAGGCGTCGATGACGTGGATGCCCTTCGGCGGCCACATGGTGATCGCGGCAGCGCCGTCCTGGCCGAACAGCGAGGTGACCGCGCCGTCGGCATATTCGATCGGCACCGGAAAGAGCGAGAAGTCGAACCACGCCCAGAACCAGCCGACGAAGAACATGACTTCGGACGCGATGAACAGGATCATGCCGTAACGCAGGTGCAGCTGGACGACCGGGGTATGGTCGCCGGCATGCGCTTCGTTGATGACGTCCGACCACCAGCTGAAGAAGGTCGCGATCACGCCCATGAAACCGAGCCCGAGGACCCATTTGCCGACGCCGCCGAAATGGTCGGCGTGCATCGACATGACAAGCCCGAAGAACATCACGAGCGCAGCGAAGGAGCCGATCAGCGGCCAGACGCTGGGATTTACGAGGTGATAGTCATGATGTTTGGCACCGGACATGGCGTGTTTCCCGTTTTTTGCAGCCCCGGCGTGACGATTCCCCATCATCTGCCGGCCCTTGTTAGACTCTTGTTCGCGGCCTTAGCTCGCCTTTTTACCCCCGTCTACAGGGTGGAAGGTGTAGCTGAGGGTGATTTCCTGCACGTCGCGCGCGTCGGGGTCGTCCATGATCTTGGGATCGACGAAGAACAACACCGGCATGCGCACCTGCTGTCCCGGCTCCAGCCGTTGCTGGGTGAAGCAGAAGCACTGGATCTTGGTGAAATATTTGCCCGCCTGGTCCGGTGTGACGTTGAAGCTCGCGGTCCCGACGACGGGCTGCGACGAATTATTCTCGGCAATGAAGATCGCCATGTCGCGCGCGCCGATACTCACCGTGTCGGTCGGATGCTCGGGATAGAATTTCCACGGCAGGTTCGGCGAGACATTGGCATCGAAGCGCACCGAAATCGTGTTCGACAGGATCTCGGGCTCGGCCGCCGCGGCGACCGGATCGTAGCGCTGTGTCGTACCGCCGAAACCGGTGACGCGGCAGAAGAGATCGTAGAGCGGCACCGCCGCGAAGCCGAGGCCGGTCATCGCGAGCGCGATCAGCGCGGCGAAACTCGCGGTCTTGGCGTTCGGGGACATCCGCGCGATCATGCGAAAATCTGCATCTTCGCGATGGTGATGAAGAAAAAGAGGATCGCGAGCCCGCCAAGCAGCCACGCCATCAGATTGGCACGGCTGCGCTGGCGGCGGCGATATTCGGCCTCATCGAAGGGTTCTTGTGTCGGTTCGTCGGTCATAGCGGCCACCAATGGTCGGCGACGACCGCGCCGAACAGGATGAAAAGATAGGCGATCGAATAAGCGAACAGGCGCTTCTCGGGTTGCATCCGGTCGCGCTCGCCCGTCGTTCGCGTACCGACCTGAATCGACAGCAACACGAAGACCGCCGAAAGCAGGACTGCGGTCCAGCCGTAGAGCGCGCCTGTGTAACCGAGCGGCCATGGCGCGATCGCACCGATCGCCATGATGACGGCGTAAAACAGGATCTGGCGCCGCGTCGATTTCTCGCCCGCGACGACCGGCATCATCGGGATGCCCGCGGCGGCATAGTCCGAACGCACGAACAGCGCGAGCGCCCAGAAATGCGGCGGGGTCCAGAGGAAGATGAGCAGGAAGAGCAGCACCGGCAGGGGCGCAACCGAGCCCGTTGCAGCGACCCAGCCGATCAGCGGCGGAAAGGCCCCCGCCGCGCCGCCGATGACAATATTCTGCGGCGTCCGCGGTTTCAGCCACATCGTGTAGACGAAGACATAGAAGAGAATCGAGACGAGCAGCAGCAGCGTCGCCTGCCAGTTCGACGCGAAGAGCATCAGGAACAGCGAGAAGGCCGCCAGTCCGACGCCGAACTGCAGCGCGGTCTGCGGGTCGAGACGACCCGCGGGAAGCGGGCGCCCCGCGGTGCGCTTCATCTTCGCGTCGAGCCCCGCCTCATACCATTGGTTGAGCGCCCCCGACGCCCCGGCCCCCAATGCGATCGCGAGGATGGACGAGAAGGCGAGCACCGGATGCACCTCGCCCGGCGCCGCGAGCAGCCCGCACAAGGCGGTGAACACGACCAGCGACATCACGCGCGGCTTGGTCAGCGCGAACAGATCGCGCCAGTCGGCGGGTAACGCCGTTTCGCCGTGGGTCAGGCTCTGCGCCATGATGTATGCTACCTTTTCCGGTCCGTCATTGCGAGCGAAGCGAAGCAATCCAGAGTGGAGTATACCGCTCCGGATTGCTTCGCTTCGCTCGCAATGACGATTTGGATACGGTCATGCATTCTTAAGGACCCGGCCTCGGAAGGGAACGCCCCCTGCCAGAGTCAGCAGGGGGCATAACCGATCAGGCGATACGCGGCAGTTCGTTGAACTGGTGGAACGGCGGCGGGCTCGACAGCGTCCATTCGAGCGTCGTCGCGCCTTCGCCCCACGGATTGTCGGCGGCCTGCTTGCCCGCGAACAGCGACCAGAGGATGTTCGCGAAGAAGATCAGCACGCCCACGCCCATGATCACATAGCCGTACGACGAGATCAGGTGCCAATAGGCATAGGCTTCCGCATAGTCGGGATAGCGGCGCGGCATGCCCTGCTGACCCAGGAAGTGCTGGGGGAAGAACAGGACGTTCACGCCGATGAAGAAGATCCAGAAGTGCAGCTGGCCAAGCAGCTCGCTGTACATCCGGCCCGACATCTTCGGGAACCAGTAATAGAAGCCGGCGAAGAGCGAGAAGACCGCGCCCAGCGACAGCACATAGTGGAAGTGCGCGACGACATAATAGGTGTCGTGCAGGTTGGTGTCGACGCCGCCATTGGCAAGCACGACGCCGGTCACGCCGCCCACGGTGAACATGAAGATGAAACCGAGCGCCCAGACCATCGGGGTCTTGAAGCTCATCGAACCGCCCCACATCGTCGCGATCCAGCTGAAAATCTTGATGCCCGTCGGGACCGCGATGACCATCGTCGCCGCAGTGAAATACATCTTCAGGTTCACGCTCATGCCGACCGTAAACATGTGGTGCGCCCACACGATGAAGCCGACGACGCCGATCGCGACCATGGCATAGGCCATGCCGAGGTAACCGAACACCGGCTTGCGGCTGAAGGTCGAGATGATCTGGCTGACGATGCCGAAGCCCGGCAGGATCATGATGTACACTTCGGGGTGGCCGAAGAACCAG
>CBJKNR010000283.1:0-5379 GCA_966417555.1 uncultured Sphingopyxis sp. | reverse complement strand
CATAATCCTCGGGCGGGGGGAAGTTGGTGCGCCATTCGCCGGTCTCGCCGTCGGGCCAGACGGTCATTTCGGCCGCTTCTTCCTCGGGGGTCGGTTCGCTTTCGGGCTCTTCGTCCAGATTGGCGGAAATCTGCGCAACTTCATTCGCGATCGCACTGCCGCGCCAGAGCGCCGCGAGCGGGTTCGCGCGGTTGTCGCGGCCGGCGAGCCAGAGCGCGAGCGCGGCGCCGAGACCGTCGGTGCGGCCTTCGGCGTCCGGTGCGTCGGCCGCTGCGCTTTCGGGCGCGGCGGCCTCGGCGGCGTCGAAGAGCGACAGGAAGCCCGGCCAGTCGCCGGCGATGATCTGCGCGAGCATTTCCTCGCCGGCCTTCGCGCGCGTTTCGACCATGCGGTCGAGCCGCGCGAGCATCGCGAGGCCGAGGCGCGATTCGATGCGGCGGCGTTTATAGAGGCTGCGGTCGTCCTCGCGCATCACGGTGGTCATCTCGTCATGCCCCCAGATCGCGCGGTCGAGCAGCTCGTCGGCGAGCCGCCCGCGCGCGATCAACACCGCCGCCGCCCAGCCGAGCTTGAACGCCGCGCCCTGCGGCTTGTGCTTGAGGTCGTAGGTGGCGCGCGGCGACATGCCGACCGACGCGCTGGCGATCTTCACCGACCCGGTGGTCGCAAGGCTCTCCAGAAACGCGCGCTGGAGTTTGGGTGTCCAGCGATAGCTGCCGGGGGCGGGGATGTCGGCGGGATTGGGGGCGGCGTCGTCCATCGATACGTCCTTTCGGTTGGGTGAAACCGACAGAATGAACCATATGGGTGAAATGTAGGAAAGGCCCTTTGTATTAATGCCGCTTCAGATTGCAGATTGCCTATCCGGCGTAGTATTGTAGTTCCCCTTAAGGGAGGGAATGGATGACCAAAAACTATGCATTAGGCGCATTCGCCGTTGCGATGTTTTTGTTGCTCGCATTGGTATGGTTGCACACGGGAACAATTGCACCACCTTCCGGCTCAGACGCCATTTGGTTCAATGGCGGACTCTTTTTGTTGCTACTTGGGAGATTTGTGACGGAATACCGCTTCACAAAACCCAACGATGTTTTTCTCAATTGCACGGCGACGTTTGTCGGAATCTCTACCCTTTCCAACCCGCCCCATACTGAATGGTGGGAAGCTCTCCGATGGGGGAGCCTGCTTGTTGGAATAGTGGCTGTCGGCCTGTCATGGGACCTCGGCGCGGAAATGAGGAGAGAAGAGCGACCCATGCGGTCATTCATATATCAGTTAGTGATTTCTCTGGGTCGCGCTGATGTAATATTCTCTTTCGTCTTTATTCTCGCTCTTATCAGCTATTTTTCGTTCGATTCCGCCCAGACAAAAGTGTTTGTCATAGCATGGGGGGTATTCTTGCTAATGGCGAATTTGGGTATTCCTCGGTTCGCTCAGATAGCAAAGATGGGCCGCAATTTTCCTGACCGGCAACTGCTTGGAACGACACATAGCTTTCTGGCGCCGTCGATCGTCTTTTGCAAAAGGATGGGCGAGCGGTCGCCTCGGTTGCATGAAATCGTTGGCTTTGCTCAATCTGGAAGCAGCCCATGTCATTGCCATGGGGTTGTGATCGGCGAACGCTCCTCCGCGAACGAGACGCGGATCGTGATAGCGTTACTTGATTCAGTTATTTCGGATGCAGGGTTGAACGAGAGTTCACTCCTTGTGTCGATGAATGCATCGGAGATTGAGGAATTGTCCGCTTCGATCTCTGGCGATGCGATTCAAGCACTATCGAAGGTTGTGGGTACCGTTGCTCAGGGCACCAACATTAGCCAATTGAAGTTTGAATTATTTGGTTCGCCTGAAATTTCAGCCGGCTCTATGCTTCGTATAAAGTCGGGCAAAAGTTCCGTATTTTATCAGGTCTTTGATGGGCTTATCAGCGAGGAGCGCACGGTAAGCGAAAGTAGCCGTGCGTTTGTCGAAGGCGAGGCTGAGCAGATCGGGTGCTGGAGCGCGGACCGAGGTGGCTTCGAGACGCACGATTGGGTTGCTCGCGAACGCGCCCAAGTTCTCTTGGTCGATGTCGACGAACCTGCCCCCCCGTATGAATTAGCGGAATCGGAATTTCAGCTCGGTGAAGTTCCGCAGTCAAATTACCCTGTTAACATTGATATTGAAGACTTTGTTCTGTTTCACTCGGCGATACTGGGGGTGACTGGCGCGGGAAAATCTTTTCTAACTTATTCTGTAGTAGAAGCATGTAGCGCCAAAGGTATTAAAACGGTCTGCATAGATCCGACCGGTGATTACCAAAGATATTTAGGTGACGCGGTGATGCTTCAAGAAAACGGCGCACTGGCTGCCTTTTTGGAATCCGCTGATCACCAAGTGGGGATCATAGAGACCGCGACAGCAACGAAAAACCCAATCGTGCAAGCGCGGATGGCCGCGGAAGCCTGCTTGGATTGGTGCAAGCGAACGCGTCCAGCCGACCATATTCTGAATCCGAAGCCTCGTTTGCTCATAGTCATGGAAGAGGCCCACCTCCTAGCCCCGGAATGGAACTTCAATCCAGAACGGGATTTGCAAGGACAGGTGAATAAGACCGCTCAGGTGGTTCTGCAGGCAAGGAAATATGGCCTCGGCTTTTTGGTCGTCTCGCAGAGAACTGCAAATGTGACAAAAAGCATATTAAATCAGTGCAATACGATAGTATCGTTTCAAGCGTTTGATGACACGGGATTTGAGTTTCTCAAAAACTACATGGGAACTTTTCACGTTCGCGCCCTTCCCAATCTAAAGCCTAGACATGGGATTCTTGTAGGAAAGGCATCGCGGTCGCGCCGGCCGCTAATGGTGCGGTTCGCGACGCAAGAGCGGGGCTTGCAGAATGCCCCGGCTCCTCCGATGCCGCTTCCTCAACCACCGGCGGAGGATGGCGAGCCTAAAGTCCAACAGCTATAGAATTCTAGGTCGCCCCATTCGCCGCCGACAAGATCGCCCGCACGCTCGCGGTCGCGACGTCGGTGTCCAGCCCGCAGCCGAACAGGCTCTTTCCGTCCGCGGTGCGGCATTCGACATAGGCCGCGGCCTGCACATTGCTGCCTTGGCCGATCGCGTGCTCGCTATAGTCGACGATGTCCATCACGGGGCCGCCGCTTTCGCTGAGCGCGGCGATGACGCTCGACATCAGGCCGTTGCCGCGGCCGCTGACGCTGCGGGGGGTGCCGTCGATGGTGAGCTTGCCGGCGAAGATGCGGTCGGTGCCTCCCGAACCCGCGGCGTGCGTCTCCGACCAGTCGACGAGCTGGAAGCGTTTGGCTTCGGTGGTCAGATACTGGCGCTCGAACGCGTGCCAGATGTCCTCGGCGCCGAGTTCGCGGCTCGTTTCGTCCGCCAAGGCTTGGACGACATGGCTGAAGCTTGCCTGCATCTTCTTGGGCAGTTTCAGGCCCTTGTCCTGTTCGAGCACCCACGCGACGCCGCCCTTGCCCGACTGGCTGTTGACGCGGATCACCGCCTCGTAGCTGCGGCCGAGGTCGGCGGGGTCGATGGGCAGATAGGGGACTTCCCAGCGCTCGTCATTCTGGCGCTCGCGCGCGGCGAAGCCCTTCTTGATCGCGTCCTGATGGCTGCCCGAGAAGGCGGTGTAGACCAGCTCGCCGCCATAGGGGTGGCGCGGGTGGACGGGCAGGTTGTTGCAATATTCGACCGTCGCGATGACCTCGTCGATGTTCGAGAAATCGAGTTCGGGGTCGACGCCCTGCGTGTACATGTTGAGCGCGACGGTGACGAGGCAGGTGTTGCCGGTGCGCTCGCCATTGCCGAACAGGCAGCCCTCGACGCGGTCGGCGCCCGCGAGCAGGCCGAGCTCGGCCGCCGCGACGCCGGTGCCGCGGTCGTTGTGGGTGTGCAGACTGATGATCGCGCGGTCGCGGTTGGGCAAGTTCTTGCAGAAATATTCGATCTGGTCGGCGTAGATGTTCGCCGTCGACGCCTCGACCGTCGCGGGCAGGTTGAGGATGATCGGCTTGTCGGTGGTGGGCTGGAGGATGTCCATCACCGCTTCGCAGCAGGCGATGCTGAAATCGAGCTCGGCGGTCGAGAAGGTTTCGGGGCTGTATTCGAAGCGCCAGTCGGTGCCGGGCAGGCGCGCGGCATTGTCGCGGAGCTGCTTGGCGCCCTCGATCGCGATGCCCTTGATCTCGTCCATCTCCATGCCGAAGACGATCTTGCGCCACGCGGGGCTGACCGCGTTATAGACGTGGACGATCGCGGTTTTCGCGCCTTCGAGGCTGTCGAAGCTGGTGCGGATGAGGTCGGCGCGCGACTGGGTCAGCACTTGCGGGGTGACGTCGCCCGGGACGCGGCCCGAGCGGACGAGGTTCCGGATATAGTCGAAGTCGGTCGCGCCGCTGGCGGGAAAGCCGACCTCGATCTCCTTGAAGCCCGCCTTGACGAGCAGGTCGAAGAAGCGCGTCTTTTTCTCGGCATCCATCGGGTCGATCAGCGACTGGTTGCCGTCGCGAAGGTCGGTGGAGAGCCAGATCGGCGCCTTGGTAGTGACGCGGCCGGGCCATTCGCGGTTCGCCAAGGGAACCTGCGGGAAAGCGCTGTACTTGACCGAGGGGTCGCGGAGCATGGTCATGGGGTTCAAACTTCTTCCGGTGGTTGCGAGTGCTTGTCGATCGGACCCTTGAGCGGGTGGCCGCGACTAGCGCGCAGCCAGTGTCACGCCCAAGGGCGTGTAAGTCGCAGAAGAAGAAGGGCGTTGCCGCGCATGGGCGTTCCAGTGACGCAAAATGTCGCCGGATGCAAGGGGCGTGTGCGAAAATTTCCCTTTGCGTCATTGCGAGCGAAGCGAAGCAATCTCCGGCTATCGGCCTTGCGCAAGGTCGATGGCTGGAGATTGCTTCGTCCCCCGGATCAAGTCCGGGGTCCTCGCAATGACGAGGTGGGTTGGGGGTTCAGCCCGTCACCCACTCGACCTTCGGATCGTTGAAATCGACGACGTCGGCGAGCTCGCGGACGTTCGGATAGCCATAGCCGACGAGGTTGATGAAGGTCTGGATATTGAGCGCGAGCGCCGCCGATTTGAGCGGCACGGGGCTCTTGTGATTCGAGAAATTATTGTTGCAATAGATGAGGATGGGACGGTCAGGGTTGGCGCCGATGACCGCGGCGAGGCTCTCCGCGGTGAAGTCGGTGAGCGGGAGGTTGACCGCGCCCCTGATATGGCCGCGCCGGAAGGCGTCCTTCGAGCGCGCGTCGAGGAGCAAGGTGCCGGGTTTCGCGGCCTCGGCCTTGAAGGCGTCGAAGGCGATGAGGCGGGTGGCGCGCGCGGGGGCGACGCTGGCGGTGAGCGCCGCGAATCCGGGATAGTCGATCTGG
>CBJKNR010000282.1:0-5407 GCA_966417555.1 uncultured Sphingopyxis sp. | reverse complement strand
GCATGTCGAGGAGCTGACCGAGATTCTCATCCAGCACTTCGGCGGCAGCGGCATCGCCTATCTCTGGGAGCAGCAGCTGCTGAACACGCCCGTCGAAAAGGCAGGCTGAACCGGAAGCGGGTGACGAGGAGCGTCAAGCGGCGGCGACTACCGCGCGATGCTTGCCGAACCTCCGCAATCCACATGTTCAACGCGATCCCGCCGCCGCGCTGTCGCAGCGATTCAACGACCGGCCGCCGGCGTCGTGGGGGCGGCGATAGCCGGGGCGGGCTGTTCACCAGATGTCGGCGCGCCGGTCGGCGGCGAGAAACATGGGGTCGCCGGGCTTCACATCGAAGGCGTCGTAATAGGGCTGGAAGTGCACGACGATTCCGTTGACGCGGTAGCGTTCGGGCGGATGCGGGTTCGTCCGGATCAGCGCCCGCAACGCGTCGTCGCGCCGCTTGCCGAGATAGCCCTGCGCATAGCCGAGCAGGAAGCGCTGCGCGCCGGTCAGCCCGTCGAGCACTGGCGGCGTCCGGCCGCGCAGGCTGTTCCGGTAGGCCTGCCACGCGACTTTGAGGCCGGCGAGATCGGCGATATTTTCCGAAAGGACGAGCCGCCCGTCGACATGTTCGCCCGGCAGCGGTTCGAACGCGTCGAACTGGCGGACCAGAAGCGCGGTGCGCGCGTCGTACCGGCTGTGGTCGGCCGCGGTCCACCAGTCGCGAAGATTGCCCGCCGCGTCATATTGGCTGCCGCGATTGTCGAAGCCATGGCTCATCTCGTGACCGATCGTCGCACCGGTCGAGCCATAATTATAGGCGTCGTCGGCGCGCGGGTCGAACAGCGGCGGCTGCAATATGCCGGCGGGAAAGGCGATCTCGTTGGTTTGGGGCGCATAATAGGCGTCGGGCGTCGACACATTCATCTGCCATTCGGCGCGATCGACGGCAGACCCGACGCGGCGATGCTGCCGGTCGAACTCGAACCGCTGCGCGCGCAGCACATTGCCGGCAAGGTCGTCCGGCCGGATGGCGAGCGCCGAATAGTCGCGCCAGCGCGCGGGGTAACCGATCTTGACGTCCATCGCCGCGAGCTTGGCAAGCGCCTGCGCTTTCGTGGGCGCGTCCATCCAGTCGAGCGCCGCGATCCGTTCGCGATAGGCGGCGAACAGGCCCTGCACGAGCGCGTCCGCTTTCGCCTTGGCCGCCGGCGGGAAATAGCGCTGGGCGTACAGGCGACCACCGGCTTCGCCGAGCAGCCGGTCGACGAGGGCGCAGCCGCGCTTCCACCGTTCGGCCGGTAGCTGCGTGCCGCGCAGCACGCGTTCGTTGAACGCAAAATCTTCCGCCGCGAAACGCACGGGCAGATAGGGCGCCATGCCCGACACGAGCAGATAGCGGAGATAGGCCTTCCAGTCGTCGAGCGGAACGGTGCGGACGAGCCCGGCGACGCCGGCGAGATAGTCGGGCTGGCGCGCGATGCTTCGCGCCGGAACGCCGGCCATGCCTGCACCGGCAAAATAACGCGCCCAGTCGAAGTCGCCGCCCAGCGCCGCCAGATCGATCGCCGTTTTGGGGTTATAGGTCTTGCGCGGGTCGCGTCGATCGACGGGAATCCACTGCAGGCGCGCGATCGCCGTTTCGAGCGCGACGATCGCCTCGGCATGACGCGCCGCGCCCGCGTCGCCGGCGAGCGCCAGCATGGTGGCCACATGCGCGCGATATGCTGCCCGCTTCTCCGCGAAGGCGGCGGCGTCACCGAGATAATAATCCTTGCCGGGCAGCCCGAGGTCGTTCTGCGACAGCCACAGCGCATAATGGCGCGCGTCCTGGGCATCAGGGGCGACATAGCTTGAAATCGGGACGGCGAGGCCCAGCCGGTCGAGCCGGCCCATGGCAAATGCGAGATCGCGCGTATCGGCGATCGCGTCGATCGCGGCCAGTTCCTCGCGCAGCGGATCGAGGCCGGCGGCTTCGATCGCCGCCTCGTCCATAAAGCTGGCGTAGAGCGCGCCGACCTGGCGCGCGCCGGAATCGTGCGATCGGTGCGCGTCTTCGAACAGCGAACGCTGGCGCAAACGCGCCTCGTCGATCATCATCTGCTGCACGCCGAAGCTCGACCGGTCGGGCGGAATCGGAACGGTTCGCAGCCATGTGCCATTGGCGAAATCGAAGAAGTCGGCACCCGGAGACACCGACCGATCGATATGGTCCAGCAGGACACCGCTGCGTGCCGGTGCGTACAGGCCGGACACCGGCAACGGGGCCGATACGGCCAGCAGCGCAACGACTGCCGCGATGGAGCGCTTGCCGAAAGATATTTCGAATGCTCGAATGCCGCGCCGCATCTTGCCTTCTCCGGATAGTCCGATTCGGACTATTATCGGGCGAGCGAATGGCGGGCAAGGAGAATTGGCTGTGCTGACCGAACTTGAGGGCGCGATTCTGTCGGATATCTTCCATCGCGGCCGCGACACCGCGTTCAAGGTGCGTCGCGCCTTTGCCGAATCGCCTTCGCTCGAATGGAAAGGGAGCGCGGGCGCGGTCTATTCGGCCATCCAGCGTATGGAGCGCAGGGGTCTGGTGCTCGCGGTGCCGCTCGGCGACGCGCGCGGAACGAAACGCCTGTCGGTCACCGACGCCGGTCGCGACGCGCTCCGCCGCTGGGCCTGCGATCCCACCCGCTCGGCGAGCGTCGGCATCGATCCGTTCCGGCTGCGCGCGGGCATCTGGCTGACGCTGGGCGCGCCCGAACGCGCATCGGTCCTCCGCGCCGTCCGCGGCGAAATCGAGCAAAGCATTGCCGCGCACGAGGCCTATGCACGCCTCCACGACGCGATCGAAGGCGCGAGCATCGACCTCAGCCTGCGACTGCAGAAGGCACGCCTCGCGTGGCTCGACGCGATCGAAACCGGCGGACCGAACGAGCGGTGATGCACGCCTGCGCCGGCCCGGCGGGCGCGGGCGCCGTGGCTAGGCCGCCACCGCTTCCTCGCTGCGGCTGGCGGCAGCTTCGATCAGGCGCTTCTCGAGGCCCTTCACCCGCGCCGCGCTGTCGATCTTGTCCCCGATCAGGTCGGTCACATAGAAGGTGTCGACCGCGCGTTCGCCATAGGTCGCGACATGCGCGCTGTGCACCGTCACCTTTGACTGGAAAAGCGCATAGGCGAGCTGGTTAAGCAGGGCGGGGCGGTCCTGTGCGTTGACCTCTATCACCGTAAACCGGTTCGACGCCTTGTTGTCGACGAAGACGCTGGGTGCGATGCGGAACGCCTCGGCGCGGGTTCGCGGGAGCGCGCGCGCTTCGAGTTTCGGGAGCAATTTCTGGCGGTTGGCAAGCGCATCCTCGATCGCACGCGTGAGGCGCGCGATCTGGCCGCTTTCGGCAAAGGGCCGGCCAAGCGGATCCTGGACGAGGAAATTGTCGAGCGCGAGCCCGTCGCGCGTCGTGTGGATGCGCGCGTCGATGATGTTGCCGCCGGCGAGGTGGATGCCGCCCGCCATGCGGTAGAAAAGCCCTGGATGGTCGGCGGCGAGCACCATGACGAGCGTCGCGCCGCGATCCTCGTCGGGCACCGCCGCGATGTGGAGCGGCGCGTCGCCCGCTTCCTGAATGTGGCGGAGGTTGGCGACGATCACCTCGACCGGCTCGGCGATCCAGTAACTTTCGGGGAGCGGCTTGATGAGCTTCGCAAAGCTCTTGTCATCGCGGCCGAGCATCGCCGCCGCCGCTTCCTTCTTCGCTTCGATCCGCGCCCCGCGCCCCTTCTGCTTGTGGCCGAGGCGCAGCACTTCCTCGGCGGCGTCGTAGAGTTCGGTGAGCAGCTGGCGTTTCCAGCTGTTCCAGACGCCGGGGCCGACCGCGCGAATGTCGACGACGGTGAGGACGAGCAGCAGGCGCAGGCGTTCGGGCGATTGCACGATCTGCGCGAAGTCGAGGATCGTCTTGAAATCGGCGAGATCGCGCTTGAACGCGGTCGCCGACATCAGGAGGTGATAACGCACGAGCCAGGAGACCGTCTCGGTCTCGGCCTCGCTCAGCCCCAGTCGCGGACAAACCCGAAGCGCGAGTTCGGCGCCTAGCACGCTATGATCGCCGCCGCGGCCCTTGGCGATGTCGTGCAGCAGCACCGCGACATAGATGACGCGCCGCGAATGGATCTGGTCCATGATCGCGGTCGACAGCGGATGGTCGTCCTTGAGCCGGCTTTGCTCGATGTCGGCAAGCAGGCCGATCGCGCGGATCGTATGCTCGTCGACCGTATAATGATGGTACATGTCGAACTGCATCTGCGCGACGACGCGGCCGAAGTCGGGAACGAACCGGCCGAACACCCCCGCCTCGTTCATCCAGCGCAGCACCGTTTCGGGATCGCGTGGGGACGTCAGCACGTCGAGGAACAGCTCGTTCGCGCGCGCTATGCGGCGCACGCCCTGCGTCTCGATCAGCTTCGCATCGTGGCGCGCCTGCCGCATCGCCTGCGGGTGGATTTCGAGACCATGCTTGTCGGCGAGCGCGAAAATCTCGATGAGCCGCACGGGATCGGCCGCGAAGAAATCGTCCGACGGCAGCGCGAGCCGGCCGCGGTCGAGCACGAAGCCGTGGAGCTTGCCCGGGCGCCGCCGGATCGTCGGCAGGAAGCGCCGGCCGCGCGCCGCCATCTGGTCGTCGAGATGCGCAAGGAAGGTGCCGGTGACGTCGCCGACCGCCTTCGCGTGGATGAAATAGAGCTGCATGAAGCGTTCGACCGCGCTCTTGCCGGGACGGTCGGCGAATTTCATGCGGCTCGCGATCTCGCGCTGGAAATCGAAGGTCAGCCGGTCCTCGGCGCGCCCCGCGAGGATATGGAGATGACAGCGCACCGCGAGCAGGAAATTTTCGGCGCGCTCGAACTGGCGAAGCTCGCGCGCCGACATCAGCCCCGCGTCGACGAGTTCGGGCACGGTGCGCACGCGGTGAATGAACTTGCCGATCCAGAAGAGCGTGTGGAGGTCGCGCAGCCCCCCCTTCCCTTCCTTCACATTGGGTTCGACGACATAGCGCGAATCGCCCATTCTTTTATGGCGTTCATCGCGCTCGGCAAGCTTGTCGGCAACGAAGGCGCGCGCATTGCCCGCGACGACCTCGGCATCGAAGCGCGCCGAAGCCTGGTCGTAGAGGTCGCGGTCGCCCCAGATGAAGCGCGCTTCGAGGAGTGCGGTGCGGATCGTCAGATCTTCCTTCGCGGCGCGCACCATTTCGTCGAGCGAGCGCGACGAATGGCCGACCTTCAGCCCGAGGTCCCACAAGGTATAGAGCTGCGCCTCGATCACCTGCTCGGTCCAGCTCGTCTGCTTGAACGGGGTCAGAAAGCCGATGTCGATGTCGCTGTGCGGCGCCATCTCGCCGCGGCCATAGCCGCCGACCGCGATCAGCGTGATCC
>CBJKNR010000281.1:0-5428 GCA_966417555.1 uncultured Sphingopyxis sp. | reverse complement strand
AAGAATCCCGGGGCGGGCCAATCCTCTTGGGGTTGTTTCGCTGCCCCCACAATGACGCAACAATGTTGAGGAAAGACGATTCCTGTCACCGCGGGACTTCTTCGCGTTCGAGCAATGCCGCGACGACCTGTTCGACATTGCGGCCCTCGATCTCGGCGGCCGCCGACAGGATGACGCGGTGGCGCAGCACGCCGGCGGCGAGGCGCTGGATGTCGTCGGGGATCACATAGTCCCGCCCGTCGAGCGCCGCCGCGGCGCACGCTGCGCGCGCCAGCAAGGTCGCGGCGCGCGGGCTGGCGCCGCATTCGAGGTCGGCGCTCTCGCGCGTCGCGCGGACGAGGCGGACGATATAGTCGACGATCTCCTCGGCGAGACGCACCGTCGCGATCGTGTCGATCGCCGCGCCGATCGCCTTGGCGTCGGCAACCTGCGTCACCCCGAAATCGCCGACCGCGGGGCTTTTGAAGCGTCCGCCATGGTCGGCGACGATGCGGCGTTCCTCGGCGGCGTCGGGATAGTCGACGACGAGCTTGAACAGGAAGCGGTCGAGTTGCGCCTCGGGCAGCGGATAGACGCCCTGCTGCTCGATCGGGTTCTGCGTCGCGAGTACGGTGAAGCGAGGACTCATGACATGCGACTCGCCGCCCACCGTCACGCGCCGTTCCTGCATCGCCTCGAGCAGCGCCGCCTGCGTCTTGGGCGGGGTGCGGTTGATTTCGTCGGCAAGCAGCAGTTCGGTGAAGATCGGCCCCTTGGTCAAAGTAAAGCTGGAAGTCTGGAAGTTGAACAGGTTCGATCCCAAGATGTCGCCGGGCATCAGGTCGGGGGTGAACTGGATGCGCCCGAAGTCGAGCCCGGTTGCGCGTGCGAAGGCCTGCGCGAGCAGCGTCTTCGCGGTCCCCGGCGGGCCTTCGAGCAGGACATGGCCGCCGGCGAGCAGCGCGATCGTCACCATGCGCGTCAGCGGCCCCTGCCCGAACACGGCTTTGGCGACCTCGCCCTCGATCGCGGCGCCGAGCGCCCGCACGCCCTCGATCCCTTTGGCGATATTAGCTGTCACGGAGTAGATCCTTCCTGATGTCATGCAGCGCCTGTGCGTCTGCGAGGAATTCATGCGTGTTGCGCGCGAGCGGCAGACGCCGCGCGAGCGAAGAGAAAAGGTCGCCGCCGCCGCGCAGATGCCTGTCGATCCACGCGTCGGTTCCGGCATCGTCGAGCCCGGCTGGGGCGTGGAGGCGCCGCGCGATGGCCGTACGCTGGCTCTTCACATAGGCGTCGGCCCCGTCGAGTTCGCGGCGCGCCTGCCGGATCAGGTCGGCGCTGTTCGCGATCAGCGCCGCCTTCGATACCGGGATCGCGCGCCCGGGCTTCAGCGCCGGGCCGAAGCGCATCCACGCTTGCCACAGCGCGAGCAGCCCGGCGGCGAGCAGGCACAAAGTGATCCCGATGAAGGGCGGGACAAAGGCGAAGCGGAGTAGCGAACGCTGGCCGCCGAAGCCGTTGAGCGTCACGTCGAACGCCAGGCCATCGGCATCGGCATATTCGGCGATCGTGTCGATCAGCGCGGCGCCGGCGATCGCTTTTTCGCGCGAGGCGAAGGCGAAATTGTTGATGAGGTCGGGGTCGGCAAGGATGTAGAGGTCGCGGTCGCCGACCTGCGCGAGCACCGCCCCGCCATTCGGCCCGGCAATCAGCGTTTCCAGATTTTCGCCCTCGATCGTCTGGACATTGCCGGGCAGCCAGGCGGTGAGGTTGCGGCCCGCGAGACGCACGGGCACCTCTTGCGCCTGGCCCGGCGCTGCCTTGATCTCGACCTTTCCGAAATGGGCGGGCGGGAGCATCGCGGCGGGCGGTCGCACCGGAAATCCCGCGCTGACCCAGCCCGGCTTCTGCGTCTGCCCGGGAACCGCCATCGTCTGCCATTTGGGCAGGACGATCAGCGCGGCGGTGCCGCTCTGCGCATCGAGCAGCTCGGCGATCTCGGGCGCGCGCGTGCGATGCGTCGGGGTCAGCACCAGCAGCGGCTCATATTCTTCGTAGAGCGTCGGTTCGACGCGGCGGCGCAGTTCGACCTCGGCGCCGGCGCGCTCGACGAGATCGACGATGCCGGCATAGCCCGGCGCTGCTTTCGACAGCGCGTGCCCGCCGCCGTCGTTGCCGCTGCTGAGCTGCGGCCCGAGCGCGATCAGCGCCCAGAGCGCAATGAAGGCGGCCACGCCGATCGCGACGACCGCGGCGATCAGCCGCGGGTTGAAGCCATGATCGTTCGCCGCGACGTCGCTCATGCGCGCGCCCAATTCTTCGGCACCGTCAGCTCGGCATAGGCGGTGCGGCATTGCTCCCACGCGCCCGCGTCGATCGATCGTCCGCCGAAGAGGCTGATCTCGACCGCGCGCGCGATGCGACTGAACGCGCTGCGCGCGACCGACGGCAGGTCGTGCGCTTCGGCGAGGTCGCGCGAGGTCATCGCGGGTTTGACGAGTCCGGGGCGGCGGCCCTCGATATCCTCGACGCTGCGATAGAGGAGCAGGTGCACGGCCTCGGCAAAGCGGCCTTCGGCGGCGAGCGCGTCGGCTTCGGCGAGCAGCGCGCGGGCGGCGCCGGCTTCGGCCTGCCCGACGCGATCGTCGGCGTCCTCATGACCGCGCTTGCGGCCAAAGCGCAGGGTGTCGACCCACTGCGCGAAGGCGGGGACAAAATGATAGAGGAGGAAAAGCGCCAGCGCGGCGACCGCCACCCACATCAGCGGCTTGGCGGCGGGCGCGCTCCACTCGAAGAAATTGCCGATCGCCTGGAGCAGCGATTTCATCCACTCGGGTGTCGGCGGCGGGGGTGGCGGCGGCGGCGGAAAGGCGGTCTGGATTTCGCCGCCGGCGATCGTCTGGCTATAGCCCGGATCGACAAGTTCGGGGTCGAGCAGCCAGCCTCCGTTCGTATCGGTGCTCGATGTGCCGGACGCGGCCGACGCTTGGGCGATCCACAAGGATATCATGTTGAAAAGATGGCCCCGCCCCGATCGTGCATCGAATATGGTGGTAGCGCGAGCGGATGCGAGAAGGCAAGAGAAGAGGGCAAGAGATGCTTGCGCGCGGGACGGCCCCGTTCTAGCGCGCGGCAAAACCGGCCAGATCGTTACATTTGTAACCTCCGGCCGCGCGACAGGAGAGACAGGTGGACGCGGCGCAGGCGGTACATGAGAAATTCCTTGGCGCATTGGCGGGAGGAAGCTTGCCCGACCGTGCCGACGCGCCCGATCCGGCGGCGGTAGGCCTTTCGCGCGCCGACGCCACCGATATCTTCCTGTCGCAGCTGACGAGCCGCCAGATGGACCGGCTGTCGCGTGCGCTCCAGGCGCGCGGCGAAGGCTTCTATACGATCGGATCGTCGGGACATGAAGGCAATGCTGCGGTTGCCGCGGCGCTGCGCGTCACCGACATGGCCTTCCTCCATTACCGGTCGAACGCCTTCCAGCTCCACCGGTCGCGCCAGCTTCCCGGCGGCACCCCGACGTGGGACATGCTGCTGAGCTTCGCGGCATCGAGCGAGGACCCGATCTCGGGCGGGCGGCACAAGGTCATCGGGTCGAAGCCGCTCGCCATCCCGCCGCAAACCTCGACGATTGCCTCGCACCTCCCCAAGGCGGTCGGCGCCGCCTTTTCGATCGGCATTGCGCGCCGCCTCGGCATGACCGGGCTGCCGCTCCCCGACGATGCGGTGGTGCTGACGAGCTTCGGCGATGCCTCGGCGAACCATTCGACCGCGCAGGGCGCCTTCAACACCGCGGGCTGGGCGGCGTTCCAGGGCACACCGATGCCGCTGATCTTCCTGTGCGAGGATAATGGCATAGGTATTTCGACGCGCACCCCGACGGGGTGGATCGAGGCGCAGTTTCGCCACCGCGCGGGGCTGCATTATATCAAATGCGACGGCACCGACCTCGTCTCGGCCTATGCCGGCGCGTGCGAAGCCGCCGACCATGCGCGGCGCACTCGCAAGCCCGTCTTCCTCCACATGGCCACGGTGCGGCTCTACGGCCATGCAGGTTCGGATGTGCAGGGCGCCTATCTGCCCAAGTCGCTGATCGAGGCCGACGAGGCGCGCGACCCGCTGCTCGCCGGTGCGGCGCTGATGGCCGAGCATGGGTGGATGTCGACCGCCGAGATCGCCGACGCCTATGAAGAGATCGGCAGGGTGCTTGCGCGGCAGGCCGAGGCGGCGATCCTTCGCCCGAAGATCACGACCCCCGCGCATGTGATGGACAGCCTGATCCCGCCGAAACGCGAAGTGACCCGGGTCAACACGCCGTCGGACGAGGATCGCAAGGCGATGTTCGGCAGCGATGCCGGCCAGATGGACAAGCCGATGCACATGGCGCGGCTTTTGAGCTGGGCGCTCGCCGACCTGATGCTCGCGCATGAGGAAATTATCGTCGCGGGCGAGGATGTCGGGCCCAAGGGGGGCGTCTATAACGTCACCGCGAAGCTTCACCAGCGCTTCGGTTCGGCGCGCGTCGTCAACACGTTGCTCGACGAACAGGCGATCCTCGGGCTCGCGATCGGCATGGCGCACAATGGTTTTATCCCGATGCCCGAGATCCAGTTCCTCGCCTATGTCCACAATGCCGAGGACCAGATCCGCGGCGAGGCAGCCACCCTGAGCTTCTTCTCGAACGGCCAATACACCAACCCGATGGTCATCCGCATCGCGGGGCTCGGTTACCAGAAGGGCTTTGGCGGCCATTTCCACAATGACAACAGCCTCGCGGTCTTCCGCGACATTCCCGGCGTGATCCTCGCGGTGCCGTCGAACGGCCGCGATGCGGTGGCGATGCTGCGCGAATGCGTCCGCCTTGCGCGCGAGGAGCAGCGCGTCGTCGTCTTCGTCGAACCGATCGCGCTCTATATGACGCGCGACCTTCACGAAGAAGGCGATGGTCTGTGGACGAGCGTCTATGAGGCGCCGGGCGCGGGCACGCCGATCAGCTTCGGCGACGTCGGCGTCCATGGCGACGGCAAGGATCTTGCGATCGTCACCTATGGGAACGGCTATTATCTGTCGCGGCAGGCGGAGAAACTGCTCGCCGCCGACGGCGTCAAGGCGCGCGTGATCGACCTGCGCTGGCTCGGCCCGGTCGATGAGGACAAGCTCATCGCCGCGGTCGGCGACGCGGAGCGCATCCTGATCGTCGACGAATGCCGCATCACCGGATCGCAGAGCGAGGCGTTGATGGCGGCTTTCGTCGAACGCACGCCCGAAAAGAAGCTCGCGCGCATCGCCGCCGACGATAGCTTCATCCCCTTGGGCAAGGCGGCGACGCTGACATTGCCGAGCCGCGATTCGATTTACGCTGCGGCGATGGAGCTGCTGACATGAGTTTCCAATCCGCTCTGCCCCTGCGAAGGCAGGGTCCCATCACCGGAGCTACCCT
>CBJKNR010000280.1:0-5434 GCA_966417555.1 uncultured Sphingopyxis sp. | reverse complement strand
TGCTCGACCGCGCCTCGCTGCTCGGCCTGTCTGGGCCCGAGATGACGGTGCTGATCGGCGGGCTGCGCGTGCTCGGCGCCAATCATGGCGAGCGCGGGCACGGCCATTTCACGAAAAGGTCTGGCCAGCTGACGAACGACTTCTTCGTCCACCTCTATGACATGACCAATGTCTGGAAGGCCGCGGGCGAGGGCGACGACGAATATGTCGCCACCGACCGCAAGGATGGCGGCGAGAAGTGGCGTGCGACGCGCGCCGACCTGATCTTCGGCTCCAACGCCGAACTCCGCGCCGTCGGCGAGGTCTATGCGCAGTCCGACAGCGGCGAAAAATTCGTGCAGGACTTTGTCAAGGCGTGGACCAAGGTGATGAACGCCGACCGTTTCGACCTCGTCTGATCGGGCGCCACTGCCTCACATCAGGACGCGGGGCCGGGGGGGGCCAAAGGACGGCGGGTCGCAACCCGCCCCCGGGGACATTGGCCCGGGGGCGGGTCTTCTTTTCGGGGCTTAAAGCGACAAAAGATTCGCATGAACGCGTTCATTCTGTCTCCTTTGTCGCTTTAGCGAAGCTCTCGTCGCGCAGGACGGCGTTGACGACCGCCATGTCGGGGCCGCCGCTGACATCGATTGCGCCGCCTTTCAGCACACGGACGATGGTGACGCCGTTGAGCGCACGGTCCATCGCGATGCTGAACTGGTGGGTGCGTCCCATCGAGATGGCGCGGTCCCATGCGATGGCGAAACTTGCGGCGTCGGGCCGTTCGCGCAGGCGATAGGCGGACGCGCGGCCCATTCCTACGGCGCGCGCCGCCTTGCCGACCGATCCCATCGCTTCGAGCGCGCGGATGAAATTGGCCTGTGTTTCGGGCGTCCAGCCGTCGGCGCGATGGCGCTGCCCGGGGACCGGGGTGAAGGCGAGGCAGGTGCCGGCGAGGAGCGTGTCGATCTGTTCCATCGACCAGTCTGGAGCACGGTCAACTAATGTAGGAAAGCATTTTCATGCGAGCCGATTGCGGCCGGGGTCGCGGCGCGATAACGGCGCAGGCCGTTTCTCGACAAACAGGACAGATATATGACGCTGGCGAAAGTGCAGGAAATGATGGCGGCGGGCGGGCAGCCGCCGATCGGCGTGACGCTGGGCTTTCGGCTGGTCGAATGCGGCGACGGCTTTGCAGTGTTCGAAGGCAATCCCGGGCCCGAAACCTATAATCCCATGGGCACGGTGCATGGCGGCTATGCCGCGACCCTGCTCGATTCGGCGTGCGGCATCGCGGTCGTGACGCGGTTGCGGGAGGGGCAGTCGATGACGACGCTCGAACTCAAGACCAGCTATCTGCGCGCTATGACGACGGATACGGGCAGGGTGCGGGCCAAGGGGATTGTCATATCGATGGGGCGGCGGGTCGCCTATGTCGAAGCGAAGCTGACAGACGAGGCGGGACGGCTGATGGCAACCGCGACGTCGACGTTGCTGATCATCGAGGGGTAGGGGGAGTTGGCCGGCTGGGACGCCTGCTTTGCGGTGGGAGCGGCCGTTTGAAACCCGCATGTGTTTCCCTCCCGCTTGCGGGAGGGGCAGCGAGGCTTGGCAGCTTGCTGCCTGGCCGCAGCGGGGAGGGCTATCGGCAACCTCACACACCCTCCCCCGACCCCTCCCGCAAGCGGGAGGGGAGAATGATGGTAGCAATCGCTCGAAAACCGGACCTTTCACTCCATCGCCCCGAAACCCGATCAGGTCTCCAGGTTGCTCACCCGCTTCAATTCCGACTTGAGGCGCTGTTCATCGAAGGCGTGTTGCGCAAACTCGCCGCCGCGTTCGACCCAGAACAGGAAAAGATGCGCGGACCAGCGATTCGGATTGGGCTGCGTTCTCCCGTGGCGCAGGTCGATACCGCGATAGAGGACGGCATCGCCTGGCTGCATCGCGACCGCGGTAAAGGATTCGTCGCCGAAATCATCGACGCAGGGGCTCTCACCGTCGACGCGAACCGAGCCGACCTCGAGTGGCCAGGGCAAATCGTCGCTATACGCAAGCGTGAGCGACACGCTATGCTCGCACGACGGGCGGTCCGAATGGACGCGGCAGATATCGTCCTTCTGATAGATCCGGAAATAATCGTAGCTGGGCAGAAGGTCCGCCCCGGTGAGTTCTTCGATGATCGGCGTCAAACCCCACAGGAATGTCGTCAGCGGCCGGTAGAAATGGCCGGAGATGTCGATGGTCTGTTGCCTTGAGAGGGCATGCGACTGGGCGAAGGTTCCGAACGATTTCCCCGCGCTGGCAAGGTCAATATCGAGCTGCCTGAAGAGATTCGCGGCGACCTCCGGAGGGATCAAACCCCGGATCGTCGCATAACCGTCTTTCGCATAATCGCCTTCGATTCGCATAGGATTCCCCGCTTCGCCGGGCTTCTTCCCCAGCCTCGCTCTTGATGCACGATTTCGCAACTCCGGCGCTTATTTGCAACCCGTCCGCTATGTTAACACCGTAAATTTTGCTTGACCTTGCGGACTGCCGCTGCCAATGTTTACGTCGATAACATTGAGTCGGAAAGGACAGGCGGATGAAAACCTTGCTCTATGCCATCGGGCCGATGCTGTTCGACTCGCTCGGCATTCTCGTCTTTGCGGTTTTGCTGGTCGCGGGCGCGGGCATCGTTCCCGCAACGATTGCGGGGACCGTCGTCGCGCTGGGCGTCGTCGGTCATGAACTCGCGCGCGGCAAGCAGGTCGCGGCGCTGCAGTGGATCAGCCTAGCGTCGGTGCTCTTCACCGCCGCCGCGACGCTCTTCACCGGCGACCCGCGCTTCGTGATGGCGAAGCCGACGATCGTCTATCTGATCGTGGGCAGCGTGATGCTGCGCAAGGGCTGGCTGGGTCGTTATATCCCGCCCGAACAGCTCGCGATCGTCGGCGACGTCATGGACCGGTTCGGCATGATCTGGGCGGCGCTGATGTTCACGAGCGCGGGGCTCAATCTCGTGATCGCGCTCTTCTTCACCGAATGGTGGCCGCTGTTCATCGGGATATTCCCGCTGGCGTCCAAATGCGGCCTGTTTGCGATCCACATCGCGGTCGTGCATTATATCACGCAGGCGCGGCTGCGCCGCCGCGCAGGCGGATTGCCGTCGGTCTCTCCTGTCATCCCAGCGAAAGCCGGGATCGCTGGCGGGGCGGAATGACGACAACGGTCCCAGCTTTCGCTGGGGCGACGTAACTATTGCTCGGCGTCGAGCCCGTAGGCGGTGTGCAGCACGCGCACCGCGAGTTCGGTTTCGTCCTCGTCGATCAGCACGCTGACCTTGATCTCGCTGGTCGAGATCGCCTGGATGTTGATGCCCCTGTCCGCAAGCGCGCGGAACATCGTGCTCGCGACCCCCGCGTGGCTCTTCATGCCGACGCCGACGACGCTGACCTTCGCCACCTTGTCGTCGCTGATGATGCGGTTGAAGCCGATCTTGTCCTTCGCGCCCTCGAGCAGGTCGATCGAGCGCAGCAGGTCGGTGCCCGGAACGGTGAAGGTCACGTCGGTCTCGCCCTTTTCGCGGCCGACATTCTGGATGATCATGTCGACGTTGATCCCGGCCGCGGCGAGCGGGCCGAAGATGTTCGCGACCGCGCCCGGCTTGTCGGGGACGCGCGTGACGATGATCTTCGCTTCATTCTTGTCGTGGGCGATGCCGGTGATCAGCTGCCGTTCCATCTGATGTTCCTCTATTTCCTCGTCGCTGACGATCATCGTGCCTTTTGCGGGAGCCTCGTCGCCCTCGACGAAGCTCGAGAGCACCTGCACGCGCACGCCCATCTTCATCGCGAGGCCGACCGAGCGGGTCTGGAGCACCTTGGCGCCGACGCTCGCGAGTTCGAGCATTTCCTCATAGGTGACATAGTCGAGCTTGCGCGCGCGCGCGACGATGCTGGGATCGGTGGTGTAGACGCCGTCGACGTCGGTGTAGATGTCGCAGCGGTCGGCCTTCACCGCCGCGGCGACCGCGACCGCACTGGTGTCCGAGCCGCCGCGGCCGAGCGTCGAGACGCGGCCGTCGTCCATCATGCCCTGAAAGCCGGGGATGACGGCAACCTCGCCGCGTCCCATCGCGGCGGTCAGCGCGCCGGTGTCGATGTCGATGATGCGCGCGCGGGCGTGTGCTTCCTCGGTGCGGATCGGGAGCTGCCAGCCGAGCCAGCTGCGCGCCGGGGTGCTCATCGCCTGCAGCGTGAGGGCGAGAAGCCCCGACGTCACCTGTTCGCCCGCGGCGACGACGACGTCATATTCGGCGGGGTCGTAGCGCGGGTTCGCCTCGCGGCAGAAACCCACGAGCCGGTCGGTTTCGCCAGCCATCGCCGAGACGACGACCGCGACCTCGTTGCCGTTCGCGACTTCGCGCGCGACGAGCCGCGCCACGGTGCGAATCCGCTCGGTGCCCGCCATCGACGTGCCCCCGAATTTCATCACGATCCGCGCCATGTCGCCCCGCTTTCCTGAATAAGTTTCAGCCGCAACTTTCCCTTGGATTTCTGCGGCGCCCGCGTCGTTACGGAAGGGGAGGGACGATGGCAAGGCGGCGATTATATCGTCGGGATATATTTTCTTGGCGAGAGGAAACCGAAACAGGGTTTTCCGTCGAAGATTCCTGCCGCGAGGTAATTTTCTTGCGCCGGAATGGCGGCGGTGCCAAATCGGCGGCATGAGCGCCGCCACGATCAATCCGCACGAAGCCGCCCATTTCGGGGCGCTCGCCGCCGACTGGTGGGATCCGCACGGATCGTCGGCGATGCTGCACAAGCTGGGTCCGGTGCGGCTTGGCTATATCCGCGACCAGATCGACGCGCATTGGCAGATCGATGCGCGCGAGCGTCATGCGCTTGCGGGCAAGACGGCGATCGATGTCGGTTGCGGCGCGGGGCTGCTCGCCGAGCCGCTCGCGCGGATGGGTGCCAAGGTCACCGGCGTCGACGCGGCGCCCGAGAATATCGCCGCGGCGCGCGACCATGCGGCGGGGCAGGGGCTCGCGATCAGCTATTTTTCGGGCGAGCTCGCGGCGCTGCCGCCGGCGACCTTTGATCTCGTCACCTCGATGGAGGTCGTCGAGCATGTCGCCGATCCCACGGCCTTTATCGGCGAACTCGCAGGCCGGCTGGCGTCCGGCGGGCTGATGATCCTGTCGACCCCGAACCGCACGATGCTGTCGAAGCTGCTGCTCGTCGAGGCGGCCGAGCGCGTCGGCGCGGTGCCGCGCGGCACGCACGACTGGGACCAGTTTCTGAAGCCCGAGGAGCTGACGAAGTTGCTCGAAGGCGCGGGGCTGGAAGTGATCGATCGCACCGGCCTGTCGCCGTCGGCGGCGAAGGGGTTCAAGCTCGGCGGCAGCGAGGCGCTCAACTATCTGGTCGCGGCGCGGTGGCCGGCCTGACCCGCGATCCGCGCGTCG
>CBJKNR010000279.1:0-5468 GCA_966417555.1 uncultured Sphingopyxis sp. | reverse complement strand
AGCACGGCCGGGGCCGCCAATATTTTCCGCATCATCCTGTCCACCCTTGATGCGCCCGGTTCCGGGCTGTCGTGCGACCCTTGTAGGCGTGATTCATGCCACCCGCTGTGATTTTCATCAACTGTACAACATATGTCATCCAGACAGGTTGAATTAAGGCCGAATATGTCACAGTAACCCCGCCATGCTCTCGCAAAAAACCCGCTATACGATCCGCGCGTTCCAGCACCTTGCCGACCACTGGGGCAAGGGGCAGGTGCAGCTCGCGGATATTGCGGATGCGCAGAACATCCCGCCCAAATTCCTGACCGTGATCCTTTCCGAAATGGCGCGCGAAGGCCTGCTGATTTCACAGCGCGGGCGCGACGGCGGCTACCAGCTCGCGCTGCCTCCGATCGACATCAGCTATGGCGACCTTGTCCGCCTGACGCGCGGTTCGCTCGCGCTCGTCCCCTGCGCGGCGCGCAACGCGCACGAACATTGCAAGAATTGCCTGCCCGAATCCGAATGCCGCCTGCGCAGCCTGATGCTCCGCGTCCGCGACGACACGGCGTCGATCCTCGACCGCATCACCCTTGCCGATCCGATCGAACTGGCGCCGCTGTTCGACAAGGAAGAGGCGGCCGAATAGCGCTGCCGTCATCCGCGATCCGCGCAATAAAAAAGGCCCGTTTTTCGCGGGCCTTTTTGTAATGGAGCCTAGCAAGGATAAATATCAATTTATCTTCGTGTATTACCGACCAATTTTCCTATCTTCTCTGAGCCTTAATATCCAAGTATGATTATCCTGTCGTGTTGGCTCGCCCCAAAATTCTTCGGTTAAAGCTACGAAGCTACTCTGCTGCCCAATTATCACCCTATGGTGTCCCACCGCATGGCCTGATGATCGGCGGGGATAGCGACCACCGCTATATCACTACGATTTTGACGTCGCATTTTGATGGCTGTCGAGTACTCGCCCGCTATCGGGAGTGACCGACTCGTTGCGGCTCCCGTCGCCATCAACCGATAGCGCGGGGCGGCGACGATCGCCGGCAGATGCTGGTCGCGCGCGGTCCTGCCGATGTCGACCGGTGCGAGACGGATTGCTGCTCCTTCCCATCCTTGCGAAAAATCTTTCCTCCCGTTTATCTCGCCCTCTTTATTTATCAGATATATCGGTTTATAAGGGATCAAATTTATGCACGGGCCCGCACGGGAGAGAGTTTATGCCGCTTCGCAGTCTGTCGATGGCTTGCCTTGCGTTCGCCGCGTTCATCACGCCCGCGCCTGCGCAGGACAACACGCAGCCGACGTCGGCGCCCGACACCTATATCCATCCGGACAAGGCCTATCTGTTCGCGCATATGAAGACAGGTCATTACGGCACCCTATATTATTCGGTTAGCCGCGATGGGCTCTATTGGACTGAGCTGAACGACGGAAAGCCGGTGTCGAAGGATTATCACGGCCACGCCTCGATCACACAGGGAGCTGACGGGCGCTATTATCTGGTCGGCAACACGAGCGACGAGGATCCGTTGATCCGCTTCTGGGTTTCGGACGACTTGGTAAACTGGGCGCCTTATGGGACCTATCAGCCCGATCTGCAGTCCGCGGTGGGTCTCGCCAACCCGCTTCAACGCATTGGCGCGCCTAAGCTCTATTTCGACAGGCCGTCCAAACACTTCCTGCTGAGCTGGCACACGCCGACCGTGCCGGGGTCGAAAAGCGATCCCGAGCGTTATTGGGAAAGCCAGCGCACGCTTTACGTTCTCTCGCCCGACCTCAAAAGATTTGCCGGGCCGCCGCGGCGGCTGTTCGAATGGGAGATGGCGACCATCGACACCATTATCCAGCCCAACCCCGAAGGCGGCTATTGCGCGATCCTCAAGGACGAACGCTACCCCTCCTATGCCTGGACGACGGGCAAGACCGTCCGCATCACCTGTGCGAGGGACATGACCGGCCCATATCCGACGCCTGGCCCGTCGCTGAGCCCCAATTTCCGCGAGGCGCCGACGATCGTCCGCGCGCCGAATGGTACCGATTGGTTACTCTATTACGAGCAATATGCTGGCACCAGCTATGGCCTTTCAAAGGCGCCACGGCTCGAAGGGCCGTGGTTCCAGATGTCGGGGAACAGCGGCGTGACCGAATGGAACCGCTACGCGGTGCCTGCGGGCGCGCGGCACGGATCGATGATCGAGATCAGCAAGGCGCAGTATGACCAGCTGGTCGCGGCGTTCAAATGACATTGAATCAAGTCAGGAAGTAATGTGACGGACGACAAGCAAGATGACGAATCGAAGCGGCCGGCAGAGAGGTCGCGGTCGTGGTTCGACAGCCCTGACAGACCCGACATGACCGCACTCCATGCGGAGCGTTACCTGAATCATGGCCTGTCGCCTCGATGAGCTGCAGTCGAACCCTCCGATCATCGGGCTCGCGCAGAGCGGCAGCGATCTCGCGCCGTGCAACCGGCACCATGTCATTCTCGCTGATCGGTGTCGTGCCCACAAAATAGTACGCTTCCGATCCTTCAAATTTTTTATGCCCGAATAATTTATCTTACAAATAAGACATTTAAATTCACAAGATCGGGTGAAGCATCGCCTGACAGCTCTATGGGAGATGATCGATGAAGACCAGATTGTTCATGTTTACGGGTGCGTCTATGGCGGCCCTGTTCGCATCGGCATCCGCCGCGGCGCAGACGGCGGATGAGCAGGTGGAAGCGGGGAGCGTGGCCAGCGAAGGCACAGCGGCGACCGATAGCGAAATCGTCGTGACCGGCCAGCGCGCCAGTTTGCAGGCCGCCCGCAACATTAAGCGGAATTCGGATCAGGTGGTCGAGGTCATCGTCGCCGACGACATCGGCAAATTTCCCGACTCGACGGTCGCCGCTGCGCTGCAGCGCGTGCCCGGCATCCAGACGGTCAACGGCTTCAACAACGAGATCGTCAGTCCGCTGGTCCGCGGCATCGGCGATATATTGACGACCCTCGATGGGCGCGAGATCTTCACCGGCGTCGGCCGCGGTTTCGCCTTTCAGGATCTGCCCGCCGAGGCGCTGGCGGGGGCCGAGGTGTATAAATCCAACTCGGCCAATCTGCTCGAAGGCGGAGTTGCCGGGGTGATCAACCTCAAGCTGCAAAAGCCGTTCAATTTCAAGGAAGGCGTCAGCGTCGCGCTCAACGCGCGGGGCAGCTATGGCGAGGAAGTCGACAAGTTCAGCTATACGGTGGGCGGTCTGATCAGCGGTCGCTGGAACGTCGGCGACGGCGAGTTTGGCGCGCTGCTTAACGTTTCCTACTCGGATCAGAATTTTAACCGGCCGATTTCATTTAACTGCGACCCGCGGTCGGGCTCCAACGGCCCTCCGGGTGCCGCGGGGATCGTGCTGCCGACCTGCGTCGGCGGGCTGACGGATACGGGCCGCTATAGCCGGCCGCAGGCGAATCTCGCGCTCCAGTGGAAACCGACCCCCGAACTCGAGCTCTATGTCGACGGCCTCTACAGCGGCTATCGTTCACGCTTTGCCACCAACTTCATCTTCTCCGACATTTTTGCGGCGCAAAGCATCACAAACGCCGTGGCGGGCGACGAATGTTTCACGGCGCAGGTCGACGGCGGCGGCTTCCCGACGCGCAGCGGGGGCACCACGCAGAATCTCTGCCTCGGTGAAAGCGCCACCTTCAACAACGTCCCCGGCCTCACCAGCACGCAGGCGAAGCGCGACAAGACCGACCAGTGGTTGATCGCGGGCGGGATGCGGTACAATAATGACCGCATTCATTTCGAAACCGATCTTTCCTATTTCGACACGACGTTCAAGGCACGCAACATCATCGTCGATATCGGCAAGACGATCCCCGAAGTGAACGTCATCATCAACGACAATGGGCATGGCACGACCGTGATGACGGGCGATCCGCTCAGCGATGCCGATGATTTCCGTTTCGCGAACAGCCTGTTCCAGGACATCAACACCTCAAAGAGTTCGCTGAAGGCGTGGCGGACCGACTTCAGTTACGACGTCGAAAGCTTCATCGACCAGATCCAGGTCGGGTTCCGCTATGCCGACCGCAAGGCGTCGTTCGAGGGCTTTGCCGGGGGCCCCGCAGCCCCCGGCGGCAACCGCGTCACTCTGGTCAATTCGGTCGGCCTGCCGTCGGATTTCCTGATCCTGTCGCCGGCGTCGATCCCGTTCATAAACAACGGGGCGAACTGGTACACGCCCGATCCTGATTTCCTGCGCGAAAACACCGACCTGCTCCGCCAGCTTTATGGCGCGCCCTCGGGCGATCCCGCGCCCGACCCGTCGCGCAGCTATCGCGCGAACGAAAAGACGATGTCGGGTTATGCGCAGATCAAATATGCCGCCGACCTTGGCGGCGACGCGCTGATCGACGGTTTGGTCGGGGTGCGCTGGGTGACGAACGACCGCGACCTGCAGGGGACGGGCCGGGTGAGCGGCGTGCTGACCCCCGTACGGCGATCGACCAGCGAAACCGATTTCCTGCCGAATGTGAGCGTCCGGCTGAAGCTTTCGCCCGAACTGCAGCTGCGCGCCAGCTACGCGCGGACGCTGTCGCGTCCGACGTTCGGCGATCTCAACCCAGGCCTCTTCTATGAGGTGCCGAACAATGCGAACATCCGTCCCAACGGCAGCGGCGGTAACCCCGACCTCCGGTCCCAGAAATCGGACGCGTGGGATGCCACCGCCGAGTATTATTTCGGGCCATCGAGCTATGTGTCGGCCGCGGTCTATTACCGAGAAATCAAGGACCGCGTCGCGATCGGTGTCGAGCCCGAAGTCATTGACGGCATCACCTATAATATCTCGCGTCCGCGCAACCTCGGCGGCGCGCAGCTGAAGGGTGTCGAAGTCAGCGGCCAGGTCTTCTTCGACTTCCTGCCTGAAGGGTTCGACGGGCTCGGCATGTTCGGAAACTTCACGATCGCCGACAGCAAGATCAAAACGCCGACAGACCCGCTTGTCGGCGAACCGCTGCTCGGCGTGTCGAAATACAGCTATAATATCGGCGGCCTGTACGAGAAATACGGAATCACCGCGCGCGTCGTCTACACATGGCGCGGCAAATTCAACGAGGGCCTGTTCGGCGGCGGCTTGCTGGTGCCGGGCGACGGCGCGAAGTTCAACCGCGTCAAGGCGAACGGCCGGCTCGATTTCTCGGTCAGCTATGACATCAACGAGAATCTGGCGGTGAGCGTCGACGGCGTGAACGTCCTCAAGAGTAAATATTACAGCTATTTTCACACTCCGGGCTTCCCCCACGACATTCGGGTCGACGACAGCTTCTATGGGGCGAGCCTGCGCGCGCGCTTCTGATATATCCTCGCGCCTTCGGTGGGCGTGGGCGGCCGCGGCAGCGATGATACTGCCCGATCCGGCCCCGCCCGCCGAGTTTCGCGGTCCGGAAGCGATTGTCGGTGCTGACCCGGATGCGGATTTGGCGAATGCG
>CBJKNR010000278.1:0-5489 GCA_966417555.1 uncultured Sphingopyxis sp. | reverse complement strand
GGTTGGAGCGAGACCTCGACCGGCCTGAAGCACGCCGTGCTCTTCCGCGCCGGCGGCGTCGTGGACATCGGTGTGTGGCATCCGGCGTGGGCGAGCGAGGCCCGTCAGATCAACGATGGCGGGCTGGTGGTCGGCCACTCGACCTTCCAGCGGGGAGACTTCCCTGAACGGCGCGCGTTCGCCTGGATCGGCGGGTGGCTGGTCGCGGGGAAGATGCCAACGATGCGCACGGCTTTCGACGCGCGGGCGTCGGTCGCGTAAACGATGCCGAGCGGCGCTGCGCCGCGCTCGACGAGCGCCATTGCGGCGCGGACATTCTCGGCCGGGGCGACCTTGGCGGCAACGCCGGCCCAGACGCCAAGATGGATGAGCGCCGCCCTCGCATATTTGCCCGCGGGCACCGCGGCGGGGTCGGCGAGCGCAAGGCGGCCCGTTCCGAGCGCCTTCGTCAGCGCGAAACCCCGCGCCGGGGTCAGCCGCACCTTGCTCGCCGCGGGCGCGATCAGCGCGAGGCGGTTGCCGAGCAGCGTCGTGCGCGTACCCGCGCGGAGCAGTCCGGCCTTCGCGACCGCATCCATCCATTCCTCGTCGGCGGAAAGAAAGAGGTCGGCAGGGGCGCCGGCGATCGCCTGCCGCGCGAGCGCCGACGAGGCGGCGAAGGAAATCACCGGCTTGGCGTGCCCCTTGGCGGCCCATGCGTTCGCCGCTTCGGTCAGCGATTCCTGCAGGCTCGCCGCCGCGAGCACGACGGGCCCGCGCTCCTGCGCTTGTCCGGCGGGGGCAAGGAGCAATGCGGCGAGCGCCACAAGGGTGCGGAGGATGCGGGCCATCGCGCGACTATAGGCGCAGCGGGTCCTTCGCTGCAACGCCGAGCCAGCGCGCGAGGCGCGGCAGGCGCGGAAGGAGGAGGCGCTCGACCAGCCAGAGGAGGATCAGCGACGCGGCGAGCAGCGGGAGGAGCGCGGCGAGGACGAGGATCAGGGCAGCGACGCCGCGAAGTTTCGCCGGACCGCGCGACTGCGGCGGTGCGCCGAGCGCCTCCCCGGGCTTGCGGCGGCGCCACATCAGGAAGCCCGAGATCGCGAGCGTGAAGAGCGCCAGCGCGGTGGCGACGCCGATCAGCTGGTTGGCGAGACCAAAGAGCTGCCCCTCGTGCCACGCGATGCCGTAGCCGACGATGCGGTCGATCGCGTGCTTTCCGGCAAAGCCGCTGCGCGCGACTTCGAGGCTCGTTTCGGGGTCGTAGCTGACCTTCCGCACCAACGGTCGGTTCTGCGTCAGCGTGGTCAGCGTCCAGACGTTGCCGTTGGGTGGACCGAAGGTATTGGGCGCGCCGGGCGGCTGGATGATCGCGGGCGCGGGCATGTGCTCGCTCCGCGCACGCAGCACGATATAGTCGAGACGCGCGCGCGGCGGCGGTCCGGCGGGCACGGCGGCCGCCATCGCATGATGGTCGTGCGCGGCGTGCGCGTTCGCCCCGCCCTTCCAGTCCTGAACGCCCGATACCCAGCCCATTTCGGCACGGATGGTGCGAAAGCCGCTCGCCCACACCTCGGTCCAGGGGAGCGCGGTAAAGAGCAGGGCCAGCGCGAGACCCGATACCCAGAAACCGGTGACCGCGTGAAGATCGCGCAACGCCGTGTGACCGCCGAGCGACGGTCGAGGCCAGACCACGCCGGCAAGCCCCCGCCCGCGCGGCCACCAGAGGTAGAGGCCAGTCAGGATCATCACGATCGCCCAGCTCGCGGCAAGCTCGACGAGCAGGCGTCCGGTGCGGCCGATGAGCAGCGTGCCGTGGATGCGCGACAGCCAGGCCGAGATGCGCCGGTCGGGATCGGCCGATCCGATCACGCGGCCTTGGGGCGAGACCGCGATGTCGCGCATCCCTCCGCCAGGCAGGCCGATATGAACGACGGCGGCGTCGCCGGGCGCTTCGGGAATACGATAATAGTGAAAGCGCGCGCCGGGGTTTGCGGCGAGCGCGGCGGCGACCTGCGCATCGGCATCGACCGGACCCGCGGCGGGCAGGCCGCGCCACGCGCGCTCCTCCCACCGGTCGAGCTGGGGCTTGAACAGATAGGCCGCGCCCGTTGCCGACAGGATCAGGACGAAGGGGATGACGAACAGCCCGGCGTAGAAATGCCAGCGCCAGATCGTGCGATAGAGCGGAATGCGATTGCTGTCGGCCATCCCCGCCCTCCTAGAAGCGCGCGCGCAGGCCGGCGGAGACCGCGCGGCGCTCGACAGGGTAATAGATCGCCGACGTGTCGGTGACGGCAATCGCCGCACTGATGTCGCCAATCGCGTGTCTGCCCGTAACGTTGCGCACGTCGACGAAGGCGTCGACGCCTTTCGCAATCGTCGCTCCGCCGGTGACACCGATCAGCGCATAGCCCGGCGTGCGGACCTGATTGCGGTAATCGGCGAAGGGGCCGTCGGGCACCCATTCAAGGTTCGGCGCGATATGCAGCGCATCGGTGCCGAGGCGGAGTTCGGCGCGATAGGCGTGTTTCGGTACGACCGGCAGGCGGTTGTCGCCGAACTGCGCGTCGCCCTGGAAACGGAAGTCGCTGTAGCTGTAGACCTGCCGCAGCCGCAGCCAGCGGGCGGGTTCCAGATCGAGCCCGGCCTCGATCCCCTGATGGAGCGTGCGGTCGGCGTTGAAGGTGGCCGCCGGGATGCTGCTGTTGACCGTGAACTGGAGCAGCTCGCCCTTCAGCGTCGAACGATAGAAGGCGACGTCCCAGCGCGCGAAGCCGAGCTTGCCGCGCGTACCGATTTCGGCGGTCCATGCCCGCTGCGGCCGGATGTCCGAAACCACCGTGCTGGTCGGCGGGGTGCCAGTCGTCTGGAAGACTTCGCCGAAACCCGGAAACTCGGCCGAACGGCTGTAATTGGCGAAGATTTGCACATTCGATGTCGGCTCGAACAGCAGGCCGAATTTGGGCGAGAAGGCATCGAAGCCGATCCGGCCGTCGGTCGCGGGGGTGGCCGAGAAGTTCACCGTCCGCCGGCGCCAGCCGTCGGCATAGACCCCGCCCGCAATCAGCGTCAGCGTATCGACCGGCCACACGCGCGCCTCGCCATAGAGTGTTGCGGTCTGCGCCTTCTGGTCGGCGTCGAAGGTCAGCGCGCCGCGGCGGCCGCCATTGTTGACGAACTGGCGCGCATCGGTGCTCCCGCGGCGGATTTCGCCGCCGAAGGTGATCTCGACCGGGCCGATCGCATAATCGGCGCGAAAGAAGCTGCCGACATCGACCGATTTCTGGTCGATGAGCTGGAAGATCGGATGGTGAAGCGCCTTCGCATTGACGAAGCCGCCGACATCGAGCGTGAGCGCACCCCAATCGAACGTCGTGCGGTTCTGGAGCCGCAGCGAATCGATATCGCGTCCCTGATCGCCGGCGACGGCACCGGCGTTGGCCCTGCGCGGGGTCGACAGCGCTTCGGCCCGCGTCAGCGCGCCGGGCAACTGCTGGTTGATGTTGTTGATGCTCGCATAGAAGCGCGTGCTCACGACGTCGCCGAAGCGCATCCCGACATTGCCCTGAAAGCGCAAGCTGCGGCGCCTGGCATGATCGCGGTCGCCGTCCGAGGTGTCGGCGCTGACCGCGCCCCACGCATCGACGCGCTCGCCCGCGACGCCCGCCGAGACAAGGCCGCGCCGGCTGTCGAAGCTTCCGGCATCGGCGCGCAGATAGACGCCCTCGGCGGTGCGGCCGGTCGGCGTCACCCCGTTGATCGCGCCGCCGAGCGTCCCCGATCCGAAACGCAGCGCGTTCGATCCGCGATACACTTCGAGATGGTCAAAGAAGATCGGTTCGAGTTCCTGAAAATCGCCATTGTCGTCGGCGAGATTGATCGGCACGCCGTCCTGCAGCAGCGTGAGGCCGCGCATGTGAAAGCCGCGCGACAGACCCGAGCCGCGAATCGACAGGCGCACCTCCTGCCCGTAGCGCGGCTGAAGATAGACGCCCGGCGAAAAGGCGAGCGTGTCGCGCAGGCTGACGACCGATTTGTCGGCATAATCGCGGTAGGAAACGACATCGGTGCCGCCGGGCGTGCGCGCGGCCCGATCCTCGGCGGCGTCGGTGGCGGCGGGCGCGGTGACGATGATCGTCGAGTCGGCCTCTTCGGCGCGAGCGGGCGCGCCGGCAACGGAAAGGACGAGCGCCAGCAAGGGCGCCCCGTGAGCAGCATATCTTGTCATTGGAAAATCTTCCCCGGAAACAGGCATGGGTCCGCGCCGCGCAGCGCGCGGGGCGACAGTTCAGGCTGGTTCAGGCGAAGACGGGTGGCCCGGTACTCGGCGGGAGCGGCGAGGCAATGCCCGGCGCATAGCCGAGCGATGGCACCGCGACGGGCGCGGGCTCGGCAGCAAGCGACGCGGTCGCAAGCACCGGCAGGTCGGGAACGATCGGCGCGTTGGCGAGCGCGCCCCATGGGCAATGCTGCTGCGGTTCGCCAGCATCGTGGCTGCCCGCCTTCTCGATCGGGATCGTCGTCGTCCCACCGGGATTGGCGGGGTCCGAACAGATGCGCACGGTGATCGACCCGCCCGCATCGCTCTCGATCATCCAGCCCGGCGCGACGAGCACCCGCGCGGCGAGCGCGAGGATCAGCGGCAGCAGCAATATGCCGGGACGGCGAAAGGCGGCGAGCAGGCCCACAGCGCGCGCCTTATGGCGCGCACGCACGGCTGGCAAGCGGACAAAGCGTCCAACCTCACCGTCATTGCGAGGAGCCAAAGGCGACGCGGCAATCCAGAAGCGGATTAAGGCCGCTCTGGATTGCTTCGCTACGCTCGCAATGACGAATGATTATTCCGCCAGCGTCTCGTCGGTCTTCTTGCCGGTGCGCGTCCAGGGATAGAGAAACTGGCCCCAATAGTTTTTGGGCACATCCTCGGGAATGCCGTAATTTTCGGGCCAGCGGTCCCTGGGCAGATGGAAGGTACCGAAGAGCTTGTCGATCCACGGGAAATGGATCGCGAAATTGACGTCGAACGCCTCGCGTTCGAGCCCGTGGTGCCAGTGGTGAAAGCGCGGGGTCGCGATCCAGTGGCCGAGGCGGTTGAAATTGCCCCCGACATTGGCGTGGAGCAGCGACGACCAGACATAGACGAAGCCGATATAGGCCTGCATCACCGACGGCGCGAAACCGAGGGTGAACAGCGGCAGCGAGGTGATCGCACGCAAGAGGATGATCTCGACGAAATGCATCCGCGACCCCGCGAGCCAGTCCATCGATTTCGCGCTGTGGTGCACCGCGTGGAAACCCCAGAGGAAGGGGTAGCGGTGGAAGCTGCGGTGGAACCAATATTGCGCCATGTCCGATGCGACGAGGACGATGACGAACTGGACGATCCATGGCAGCGAAGCGACGCTGGCGCGGAACGCCTCCCAGTTCGACGTGTGCTCATTGATGATCGTCGAGGGCGCGAGCGCGAGGAAAACCAGCACCTGCACGAACATCGTGCTCACGAGATA
>CBJKNR010000277.1:0-5490 GCA_966417555.1 uncultured Sphingopyxis sp. | reverse complement strand
GCAACGTCACCGGCGAGTTCCGCGCGATCGACTTCCTCGCCTATGCGGGCGTCGATCCGCTCAGCCGGGCGGGAAAGCGCCGAGCCTGAGGGTAGAATCCATGGAATGATCGTGTTCGACTTGCTCTGGTACCGCGCGCTGACCGCGCCGGTCAGGTTCAGCGTATCGCCGACCGGCGTGTCATAGGCGATCGTCACGCTGCCCTGGAATTTCGGGCTGTAGATGAACTCGGCGCCGTCGAAATTCTCGGGCTGTCCCGCGGCGTTGGTGCCGTTGTAATCGTTGATCCGCGTCTTCAGATACAGCGCGTTGGCGGCGATCGTCAGCCCCGTCGCCGGACGGATCGTCAACTCGCTCTCGACCCCGTAAGCCTCGCTGTCGGGTACATTATCGAGGCGCGAGAGCGCGGTGTAGATCGGGTCGGCGAAATAGGTGCTGATCTGCTTGTCGGCATAATCATAATAGAAGGCCGAAAGATTGGCCTGTACCACGCGGTCGGCGAGCGTCGCCTTCACGCCGACCTCATAGGCTGTCAGTTTCTCCTGCGTCACCGGCGCATTCTGCCGCGCAAGGTTCGCGGCGTTGATCGGCGTCGTGCCCGACTTGTAGCCGCGCGATACCGAGGCATAGAGCAAGGTGTCGTCGTTCGGCGACCAGTCGAGCGCAACGCGCCACGCCAGATTGTCCTCCTTGAGCAGCGAGCGGACTTCGCCGAACGTGCCGGTCACCGGATCGAACGTATTGCACTGGCCCTGCGAAATCTGGGGTGCGAGCACACCATAGGTTTGCAGATAGAGCGCGCGGTTCACGACGTTGACGTTGGGCAGCATGTTGCCGTTGAAGTCGCGCGAGCAGCCATTGTAGCGCTGCTTGTCTTCGGTGTAGCGCAGCCCGACGGTCAGCTTGAGCTGGTCGGTCAGCTCGGCATCGGCATTGGCGAAGACGCTCCACGTCTTCGTCCGGATGCGCCCGAAATCCTCATAGGTGCGAAACGCCTGACTGAGCTGCAGGGGCGTGTAGCCGCCCGAGTTGAAGATCGGGCTCGCAAGCAACGGAACGCCCGCGCCGCGGATCAGCCCGACGTTGGCATTCTGCCCGAGCAGCGTGCGGTTCGAATCGATGATCCGGTCGTTGGCGTAATAGGCGCCGACGAGCCAGTTCACCGCGCCTGCTTCGCCTTCCACGTGCAATTCCTGCGCGAAGCTCTTGATCCGCCCGACGGTGTTCTGGAGCAGGATTTCGAACGGCGCACCGCTCCAGTCGGAGAGCGCGTTGCGCTTGAAGTCGTTGTAACTCGTCAGCGAGACGAGCTTCATCGTATCGCCGAGATCCTGATCCCAGCGCAGCTTCAGCCCCCAGAAGCGGTTGTCCTCGGCGAGCGGGCCGTCGAGCCCGAGCCCCGTGCCGATGTCGGCCGAACGCCCCGCTTCGGGGGCCCAGTCGGCCTGGCTCGCCTTCGTCGGAAAATTGTTCGCGAGGTAAGTGGCGAGGCCCGCCGCGTTAAAGAAGCGCGAGTTGCTGGTGCCGCTGACCGGGTTGGTCGCGGGCGTGAAGCCGATCCCCTGCCCCGCAACGGTATCCGACCGGTTGCGCCACCAGGTCACCGACAGGTCGAAATGCGTCCCCGGCGCCGGGTCGATCGCGAGCGAGCCGCGGACGCCGAGCTTGTCGACCTCGCCGAGCCGCTCGCCGCGACTGTTGCTGACCTGCCAGCCATTGTCGCTGTTCTCGCTGCGGAAGGCGATGCGTGCCGCGATGCCTTCGCCCAGCGGGCCCGAGATATGGCCGCCGAAATTATACGTCTGATAATTGCCGAGGTCGGCCTTGATGCTGCCCTCGAAGCTGTCGGTCGGTTTGGCGGTGATGAAGTTGATCAGGCCGGCGGTGGTGTTGCGGCCATAGAGCGTGCCCTGCGGTCCCTTGAGCACCTCGACGCGCTCGAGGTCCATCACCGGCCCGGTGTTCATGATCGGATAGGCATAGGCGACCTCGTCGACATAGGTACCGACGGTCGAGGTCGACGAGAGGTTGATCGTGTTGAAGCCGATCCCGCGCAGCGTATAGGTCGGCACACCCTGATAGCTTTGCGAGACGGTGAAGCTCGGCGCGACCGTTGTCAGGTCGCGCATGTCGGTGACGCGCAGACTCTCGAGCGTTCCGGCATCGACCGCCTGGATCGCCATGCCGACGTCGTTCATCGATTCGGCGCGGCGCTGCGCGGTGACGATGATGTCGCCTTCGGCCGCGACCGTATCGGCCGGCGCTTCCTCGGCAGCGAACGCCGGCGCCGCGAGGGCGAGCCCCATCGCCGAACCCGCACCCAGGAAAATACGCATTGCCTTCATCATCCATCCTCCCTCAAACGGCTTGCCGCGGAGCTCGTCTTTGTGCGAGCGTCGCGCGAAACCGGACCGTGACAGAACAATGGATTGCGGCCGGACGGACAAGCTGACACCTGTGTCAGGGAACGGAGGGATGCGCGCGTGACCGATCAGAGGGCCGAAAGCTGGACCGAAATGCCCGCGCTGATTGCCGCGGTGCAGGCCGCCGGTGACGCGATCGGCCTGCCCTATGTCGCCGCACAGGCCGACCTCGGCGACCCCGAACCGATGAGCGACGAGGAGGGCCGCCCCTATGCCGAAACCAGCTTTCACTGGGTCGACCCGAGCTATGCCTATTGGCGCGACCGCAAGCTCGCGCTGCAACTCGCCTTCCTCACCGCGGCGCGGCTCGTCGCCGAGCCTTTCTATTACAGCGACGGGCGGCTCGGTACCTGGCGCCCGACCCACCTGCTCGATGAGGTCGACTGCTCGCAGGCACGCAACACCCCCAATTTCGGCGAGGCGATCATCGCGCCGGTGCATTTGCCGCGCGGGCTCGTCGGCGCGGTCTTCTGGTGTTCGCGCGAGCCTGTCGGGGTCGAGGCCATTTTCGCCGAATACGCCGGCAATCTCCACAACCTCGCGGTCAAGCTGATCGCAACGCACAACGAGGCGCGCGGGCGGCCGCGCAACGCGACGGTGCCGCAGACGCTGACCCGGCGCGAGGTGCAGTGCCTGCGCTGGGCGGCCGCAGGCAAGACCGACGGCGAGATCGGGATCATCTTGTCGCTGTCGGTCTCGACAGTGCGATTCCACCTGCGCAATGCTGCGGCGAAGCTCGGCGCCACCGGGCGCGCGCAGTCGATCCAGATCGCCGCCGGGCTCGGTTTCGTCGGCGCGCGCGCCGCCTGATGCAGGTGCCAGCTAGGCCCCGCCTCGCGGCGACCTGTAAGTCCGGGGCATGGACATGCTGAACGACCCGGCCCTTGCGGCCTTTCGCGAAGAGGTTCGCGCCTTTCTCGCCGCGCATCTGCCGGGCGACATCCGCCGCGGTGCGGCGCGCGCGACGAGCGTTTTCATCGACCCTGCGGTGTCGCTGCCGTGGCAGCGCATCCTCCACGCGCGCGGATGGGCCGCGCCCGACTGGCCCGCCGAATATGGCGGCCCGGGATGGAGCGAGATCGAGCGCTATATCTTCGCCGCCGAATGCGCGCAGGCGGGCGCGCCGAACCTCGCACCGATGGGGCTCAAGATGGTCGCGCCGGTGATCATGCATTATGGCAGCCCCGAACAGCGCGCTTATTATCTGCCGCGCATCCTGTCGGGCGAGGACTACTGGTGTCAGGGCTTTTCCGAACCCGGCGCGGGATCGGATCTTGCCGCGCTGCAGCTCCGCGCAACACCCGACGGCGACGACTATGTCCTCAACGGATCGAAAATCTGGACGACGCACGCGCATTTCGCGAACCGCATGTTCGCGCTCGTGCGCACCTCGAGCGAGGGCAAGCCGCAGGCCGGGATCAGCTTCGTGCTGCTCGACATGGACTCGCCTGGCATCACCGTCGAACCGATCCGCACGCTCGCGGGCGATCACGAGTTCAACCAGGTCTTCTTCGACGATGTCCGCGTTCCGCAGGCGAACCGGCTCGGCGGCGAGAATGAAGGCTGGTCGGTCGCGAAGCATCTGCTGACCTTCGAGCGCGGCGGCAAATATGCGCCGGGGCTGATCGGGCGCCTCGAACGGCTGCGCGCCCGGGGCGACATCGACCCGGTGCTTCGCGCGCAGCTCGACCGCGAGGCGGTGACGCTGAAGGCGCTGCAGGCGCTCGAGCTGAAGGCAATGCGCGGCGTCGGCGGCAGTCCGGCGCTTTACGCCTCGGCGCTCAAGATCCTCGGGACCGAGGCCGCGCAGCGCATCGACACGCTGGCATGCGAGGCCGCCGGCCATGCCGCATGGGCCGACGCCGACGGCCAGACCCCCGCCGACCTCGCCGTCGCGGTGCCGCGCTACCTCAACGACCGCGCGGCGACGATTTATGCCGGGTCGAACGAGATCCAGCGCGATCTGATCGCGCGGTCGATGCTCGGCTAGGACGCCGCCCCGGCAAAGCGCGCGAGCTGACCGGCGCGCGGCCCGAAGCCCGCGGCGATCGCGAGCGCGCGCTTGAAATGCCCGCCAAGGTTCAGCTCCTCGGTCAAGCCCATCGCGCCGTGGATCTGCACCGCGCTTTCACCGACGGCGCGCACCGCGTCGCCGACCTCGATACACGCCGCACCGACCGCCTGCGCCCGATCGGCGCTATCCTGATCGACCGCAAGGATCGCGGCCTCGGTCAGCGCCGCCGCCTTCATCGCCGCAAGCTGCATGTCGGCCGCGCGGTGGCGCAGCGACTGGAAGCGGCCGATCGGACCGCCGAACTGCGTGCGCTGGCCAAGATAATCGATGCTGTCGGCGATCATCCGCTGCATCAGCCCGACCGCCTCGGCGCAGCGCCCGGCAAGGATCAGGTCGTTCGCATAGTCGGCCAGCGCGCGCGCATGGTCACCGCTCGCCAGCAGCGCGCCGTCGCCGGACTTGAGCGTGAAGGCGAGGTCGGCCGAAACGCTGCCGTCGTGCATGATACGGTGGCGCTGTTCGACCTTGTCGCCGTCGGCGGCGACAAGCAGTAGCGCCTCGTCACTCGCGAGCAGCAGCAGGTCGGCCTCCGCCGCGCCCGCGACCAGCGCCGCGCTGCCGCGAACCAGCCCATCGTCGACGGCCGGCATCGCCGCCGTCGAAGCCGTACTGACGATCGCGATGCGCCGGCGGCCCGCTGCCAGATCGGCGAGCGCCGGATTCTCGGGTGCGACGCGTGCGAGAAGCGCCGTCGCCGCGACATGCGAAAGCCAGTCGGCGCCCGCGAGCACCGGGCCCAGCTCGGCCATCACCACCGCGACGTCGATCATGCCGCCGCCGAAACCGCCGACGCTTTCGGGCAGCACGATGCCGGTAAGGCCAAGCGTTTCGCACAGGTCGCGCCAGCCGGGGCGCTCGTTATCGGCGAGGAAACGCTGGACGCTGTCCTGCAGCATCTGTTGCGCTTCGCCAAGCGGCAGGTCGAGTTCGGCCATGTCAGATCCCCCGCCCGGCAGGCCGCGTCTTTGCGTATATTTGCGTCATTTGCTCTCC
>CBJKNR010000276.1:0-5496 GCA_966417555.1 uncultured Sphingopyxis sp. | reverse complement strand
CCGTCGCGCGCGATCAGCGGGAAGATATGGCCCGGCGTGACGATGTCGTCACGGGTCTTGCCCGCGTCGATGGCCACGGCAACCGTGCGCGCGCGGTCGCCCGCCGAAATGCCCGTCGTGACGCCCTCGCGCGCCTCGATCGAGGTGGTGAAGGCGGTTTCGTGTCGCGTGCCGTTGTTGCGGCTCATCAGTTCGAGCCCGAGCGTGTCGACGCGCGCTCTTGTGAGCGTCAGGCAGATCAGGCCGCGGCCGTGCGTCGCCATGAAGTTGATCGCGTCGGGGGTCGCCATTTGCGCGGGGATGACAAGGTCGCCTTCATTTTCGCGGTCCTCGTCGTCGACGAGGATGAACATGCGGCCGTTGCGCGCCTCGGCGATAATCTCTTCGGGACTCGCCATCGGCGACAGGTCGCTTCCGTTCGCGAGCCAGTTCTCGAGCTTGCGCAGCGTCTCGGCGGTCGGGTTCCAGCCGGGCGAATCGAGGTCGCGCAGACTGTTGGCATGGAGGCCGGCGGCGCGGGCGAGACCCGAGCGCGACATGGTGCCGTCGTCGACGATGGCGCGGATGCGATCGATGAGCTGTGTAGACATAATGGCGATGTCTCACACTGAAATGTGATTGTCAATCAGGATATCACATTGAGCTGATCAGTTCGGGCCGAAGGTCGGCCCGAACTCGCGCTTCGACGCATCGGCCGCCTTGGCGTTGAGCAGCGCGAGCAGCTGGCCCGACCGGTCGTCGCGCCTGGCATAGTCGCGCGCCGACATGCCCGCGATATGGTCGGCCTTGTCGGGGTTGGCGCCGCGGCGGACGAGCAGGCTGACCATGCCGCTGTTCTTCGCCTGCACCGCCAGGATCAGCGCGGTTTCGCCGCGCCGGTTGGTCTGGTCGATCGGCGCCTTCATCCTGAGCAGCTCGTCGGCGCCGTCGGTGAAGTTGAGCAGCGCGCTGTGCATCAGCGGGGTGACGCCCTGCCGGTCGGCGATCGACGGATCGGCACCCTTGGCGAGAAGGAAGCGCAGCCAGCTGGTATCGCGCCGCTTGGTGACGATGATCAGCGCGGTTTCGCCGGTGTCCGGGTTGCGCGTGTTGACGAACGACGGATCGTCCTTCAGCGCGTCGGTCGCCTTGGTGCCGTCGCGATTCTCGACCGCCTGCAAAAAGGCATAGCCGCCGCGGAACTGCGCCTGCGCGGGGCTGAGCAAAAGGCCGGCCGCCACCACCGGCGCGACGAGGAAGGAAGCGAGGCGGAATTCCGCACGGCGAAACATGTCTGGGCGACCCCCTGGGGCAATTTGTCCGCCGCGCACGCGACGACAATGGTTGATTTTCACCGGCTAGCCGATCAAGGCTGGCCGCATGATGAATATCGCAGATATGGGACAAAAGCTTGTCCGCGCAAGCCTGATCCTCGCTTTTGGCGCGGCGCTCGCCGGATGCAATGCCCCGGGCGAAGGTGCGCCCGTCCGGCCGCCGCTCGAAGGCGCGCGGATCGGCGGTGCCTTCACGCTCACCGACCAGAATGGCAAGACCGTCCGCGACAGCGATTTCGCCGGCAAATACCGCCTCATCTATTTCGGCTACAGCTTCTGCCCCGACATCTGCCCGGTCGACCTGCAAAAGCTGATGCGCGGCCTGTCGCAGTTCGAAAAGGCCGACGCGGCGCGCGGCGCCAGGGTCGCGCCGCTCTTCATCACGGTCGATCCCGAGCGCGATACGCCGGCGGCGCTGAAGCCCTTCGTGGCGCGCTATCATCCGCGCCTGCTCGGCCTCACCGGGACGCCCGAACAGATCGCCAGCGTCGCAAAGGCCTTTGTCGTCACCTATAACAAGGTGCCGGGCTCGGCGCCCGACCGCTATCTTATGGCGCACAGCCAACTCGCCTTCCTGATGGATCCCGAGGGCAAGCCCGTCGCGCTGCTGCCGCTCGACGATCCCTCGTCCGACATCGACGAGGGCGCGCCCGACAAGGTCGCGGCCGAGCTGGCGAAGTGGGTGAAGTGACCGTGACGAAGGCGCAGCCCTTCTGGGAAGCGCCGCTCGCCAGCCTCGACGCCGGGCAGTGGGAGGCGCTGTGCGACGGCTGCGGCAAATGCTGCCTCCACAAGCTCGAGGATGAGGACACCGGCCGCATCTATCCGACCAATGTCGCGTGCCGCCTGCTCGACCTGACGACCGCGCGCTGCGGCGATTACAGGCATCGCCGCCGCCATGTCCCCGACTGCCTGACGCTGACGAAGGCCAGGATCGACGACATCGAATGGCTGCCGCAGACCTGCGCCTATCGCCTGCGTGCCGAGGGTGAGCCGCTTCCCGACTGGCATTATCTCGTGTGCGGCGACCGCGACGCGGTGCACCGCGCGGGCGAGTCGATCGTCGGCTGGACGGTCGGCGAGGATGTCGCGGGCCCGCTCGAGAATCATCTTGTCGAACGCGTCGTTTGATCCCGCGGCCGACGGGCCGCACATCCGGGTGGCGGGCGAGGCATGGCCGGTGCGCGTCGTCCGCCATGCGCAGTCGCGCCGCTATCGCCTCGTTTTCGACGGCGCGCGCGGCGAACTCAGGCTGACGATACCGCGCCGCGCGAGCGAAGCCGCCGCGCTCAAATGGGCGGCTGGACAGCAAGAGTGGCTGGCCGGACAGCTCGGCAAGGCCGCGCTGCCGGTGATTGTCGGCGCGGGTGCGTCGGTTCCGTTTCGCGGTATCGAGCGGCGTGTCGACTGGACGCCGACGGCGCCGCGCGCGATCCGGATCGAAGGCGAGACGCTGCGCGTCGGCGGCCCGTCCGAAACGGTCGGGCGGCGCATCGAACGCTGGCTGAAGGGGCAGGCGCTCGACCTGATGGAACGCGAAAGCCGCGAAATCGCCGGGGCCGCGGGCCTGTCGGTCGGCCGCGTCGGCGTCGGCGACCCGCGCAGCCGCTGGGGCAGCTGTACGCACGGCGGCGACCTCCGCTACAGCTGGCGGCTCGTCATGGCGCCCGACCATGTTCGCCGCGCGACGGTCGCGCACGAGGTCGCGCACCTCCGCCATATGGACCACAGCGCGGCCTTCCACGCGCTGGTGGACGAGCTGCACGACGGCGATGTCGGCGCGGCGCGGGGCTGGCTGCGCCGCGAGGGGCGCGCACTCCACCGTTATCGTTTTACAGGCTGAGCCCCGTCACTCGACGGGATCGGACGGTGGCCGCTGCTGCGCGCCCTTGGCCGGGGGCGGTGCGACCTTCGGCACGGTGACGATCCTGGGCTGGCCGCCATTTTTCGGCGCGCCGCCCGTATCGCCCGGCCCGCGCCGCCCGGTCTGCTCCTCGATCCATTGCTGGTCGAGCACCGGCCCATCCTCGGCCGGCGGGGGTGCCGAGTCCGCGCCTTCGGGCGGGCGGCTGTCATAGGGCAGCTCGATCGGCATGCCATTCTCGTCGACCAGCCCCTCTTCGCCGGGCTCGCCCATATAGGCTTCGCCCTCGTCCTCGAGCTGCCATTCGGGCAGCACGACTTCGGTGTCGAACTGTTCGACCGGGCGCCGCGCGACGGCTACGCGCATATAGTCCGCAAAGGCTTTGGCAGGCGCCCGCCCGCCCTGCAGCCCGCCGACGGGCTTCGCATCGTCGCGGCCCATCCACACGCCGGTGGTCAGCCCGCTCGAAAAGCCGAGGAACCAGCCGTCCTTGTTGCTCGACGTCGTGCCGGTCTTGCCCGCGACCGGGCGGCCGATCTGCGCCGCCTTGCCCGTGCCCGTGTTGACCGCGGTCTGGAGCAGGTCGGTGATCCCTGCCGCGACCCAATGGTCGACGAGCGTATTCCCGCGCTCGGCGGGGCGCTGATAGAGCAGCTCGCCGCTCGCGGTCGTCACCTTGGTGATGCCATAGGGCTGCACCGACACTCCGCCGCGCGCCACCGCGGCAAAGGCGGCGGTCATGTCGATCACGCGGACCTCGGCGCTGCCGAGCACCATCGACGGGTGGGTGTTGACCGGCGTCGTGATGCCGAAGCGGCGCGCCATATTGGCGACCGCCGAAAAGCCGACCTCGTCGCCCAGCTTTGCCGCGACGGTGTTGACCGAATAGGCAAAGGCGCTGCGCAGGTCCATCGTGCCCGAAAAGCGGCCCGACGAGTTGCGGGGCGACCAGCCGTTGATCGTCACCGGCTCGTCGACGACCTGGTCGCTGACCTTATAGCCCGCCTCGAGCGCCGCCATATAGACGAACAGCTTCCACGCCGATCCCGGCTGGCGCAGCGCCTGCGTCGCGCGGTTATAGTTGGACGCGACATAGTCGCGGCCGCCGACCATCGCGCGCACCGCGCCGTCGCGGTCGAGCGAAACCAGTGCGCCCTGCACGCCCTTCGGCGTGTCGGCCTGGATCGCGGCGGTCGCCGCGCGCTGCATGCCGAGGTCGATCGTCGTATAGACGTCCAATGCCTCGCTGCCCTCGTCGATCAGCATGTCGAGCTGCGGCAAGGCCCAGTCGGTGAAATAGCGCGCGCTATTCTGTCCCGTCTCCTTCGCGAGCTGGACGTTCGCGGGTTCGGCGCTGTCGGCCTCGGCGCGGGTGATCACGCCCGCGTCGACCATCACGTCGAGCACGACGCCTGCGCGGCCTAGCGCGGCCTGCGCGTCGGCGGTCGGCGAATAGCGCGACGGCGCCTTGACGAGCCCCGCGATCACCGCGGCCTCCGACAGCGACATCTCGGTCGCGCTATGGCCGAAGAAGCTGTTCGACGCGGCGTCGATGCCATAGCTGCCGCCGCCGAAATAGACCTTGTTGAGATAGAGTTCGAGCAGCTCGTCCTTCGAGAATTTCCATTCGAGCGCGAGCGCGAGGATCATCTCGCGCGTCTTGCGCGTCCAGGTGTAGCTGTTCGACAGGAAGATGTTGCGCGCAAGCTGCTGGGTGATCGTCGAGGCGCCCTGCATGCGGCGCCCGGTCCCGTAATTACGCGCCGCGAACAGGGCGGCGCGCGCCATGCCGACGGGATCGACGCCGGGATGATAGCGAAAGCGGCGATCCTCGACCGCGACCATCGCATCCTGCATCACCTCCGGCGTTTCGCGCAGCGTCAGCCAGCGGCCGTAATTGGGGCCCAGCGACAGGAACACGGTGCCGTCGGCGGCGCGGACGCGGATCGTCTGCCCCGCCGGCGATTTCTTGAGCTCCTCGAAACTCGGCATGCGCTGCACCGCGATGCCGACAGCCACGCCCAGCGCGACGAGGCCGACGACCGCGAGGCCGAGGCCCCAGCGGAAGACGCGGCGCAGCCACAGACGCCAGCGCGGCGGCGCGCCGCGGGGCGAGCCGCTGCCTTTGCTGGACGATGACGATTTATTCGACGAAGCCTGCTGTCTCTCGCGGCGCAAAGCCCGTATTCCTTCCCTCACTGCGCCCCTGATGCGTCAGTCGGCGCAGCTGGGTGTCAGCTCTCGCCCGTCTGCGCCTCATCCTGCCCGCGGTCCGCGAAGTCAAGCGCCGCGCTGTTGATGCAGTAGCGCAGCACTTCG
>CBJKNR010000275.1:0-5502 GCA_966417555.1 uncultured Sphingopyxis sp. | reverse complement strand
CTCCGCCCGCTGGTGACCGACCCGGCTCGCGGCGTCGACCGCGCCAGTGATCGCTTATGTCAGCTGCAATCCCGCGAGCTTCGCGCGCGATGCCAAATTGCTGATCGAGGGCGGTTATGCGCTCGACTGGGTGCAGCCTGTCGGCCAATTCCGCTGGTCGACCCATGTGGAGCTGGCCGCGCGCTTCTCACGCTGATCAGTGCAGCACGAAACCGATGAAGGCGTGGACGCAAAGTGCGATCAGCGCGAGGCTCGCGAGCACGAAGATGCCGAAGCGCCACATCACGCGGTTGACCGTCGCCTGGATCAGGCTGTGCAGGATGCGCAAGGCCACATAGGCCCAGGCGAGCTGCGCGTTGAGCCCGCCGCCCATGCCACCGATCGCGAGCGCGATCGCGACGGCGTAAAAGACCGTCGGCTGTTCCATCAGATGATTATAATTGTGCGCCTTCCACTGCACTTCGGCGGGCAACACGTCGTCGAGCCCCTTGCCGGTGCCTCCGACCATCTTCACGGCGTCGATCCTGGCCTTGCTCATCGCGGGAAGACGCGTCGCATACATCCACACCCACATGACCATCGACCAGAGCGCCAGCGTCGCGACCGGCCCCAATATGGCGTTGCTGTCCATTGTCTCTTCTCCTCAGCCCAGCGTCGCGATTACGGCGAGCAGTGATAGCGCGACGAGGCAAAGGGTCGCCAGCGCGAAGATCGTGAAGCGCACCGGGATACGATTGACCGTCGACTGCCACAGGCTGTGGACGATGCGCAGGACGACATAGGCCCATGCGAGCCCGCGCGTCAGATCGGTGCTTCCCCCCGACAGGTGCAGGAAGATGATCACGGCGTAGAAGATCGTCGGCTGCTCGACGAGATGCGTGTAATTGTGCGATTTCCAGTTGGTAAGCGGCGGCAACACGTCTTCGAGATCGGCGCCGCGTCCGCCCGGAGGAGCGGCCTTCAGGTCGATGCCGGCCTTGGCCATCGCCGAAAAGCGCGTGACCGCGACCCAGACGAGCATGATGAGTGTCCAGAGTGCCAAAACGGCGCCCGGCGCAAGCAGATTTTCTGACATAGGCTACCCCCTGATTATCGGACGCCGATGCTAGGGCGCGTCGCGGACATTGCAACTGGCGTTCAGCGGCCGAACTCGTCGCGAATTGCGGTGCCGTCGCCATCGACGCGCGGCGCAAAGCCGAGGTCGCGCGGCGGCATCGCGCCATATTTCACCGGCGGCTGCATTTCGTGGAAACCGCCGACGTCGGGATGGATGCGATGGTGGAAGAAGCCCGTCGCAACGAAATGCGGGTCTTCCCTGATGTCCTGAAGGTCGCGCGCCGCCATCGCCGGGATGTCATTGGCGGCGAAGAGTTCGAGCCATTCGGCGCTGGTCTTTGCCGGCGTCTTGCGCGCGATTTCGCTGTAGATGATCGGCATGTGCTGTCCCTTGGCCTTCGCGGCCTCATATTCCGGCGTTTCGAGCAGGCCGGCGCTTCCCAGCAGCCCCATCAGGCGGGCGGTCGATTCAGGGGTATAAGGGACGATCGCGAGATAGCCGTTGCTGGTCGGAAAGGGCTGGCGCGTCGGGTCGAGCTGGCGCGGATAGCCGGCGGGGCCGATCGGGGGGTCGAGCGTGTCGTCGCGCAGATGCTCGGTCAGCATAAACGAGGCGAAGCATTCGAACATCGGCACTTCGACCTCTTGGCCCTCACCAGTGCGCAGCTTGTGGATCAGCGCGGCGAGGATCGCCTGCGCGCCGAATTGGCCGGCGATCTTGTCTGCGATCAGCGATGGAAGGTACCGCGGGCGCGGGTCGCCGTCGACGCGCGGCAGCAAGCTGGTAGTGCCGGTCGCCGCCTGGATGACATCGTCATACGCCTGGAGATCGGCATAGGGCCCGTCCTGCCCGAAGCCCGTACCGTGGACGTAGATGATATCGGGCTTGATTGCCTTGCAGCCTTCATAGTCGAAGCCGAGGCGCGCGATCGCCTTGCCCCGGACGTTATGAAAAAAGACGTCGGCGGTCGCGATCAGGTCGCGCAGCGCCGCCGCATCCTCGGGTTTCTTGAGATCGAGCGCGATCGAGCGCTTGCCGCGGTTCACGGTCAGGTGGATCGACCCCATCGTCGGGTCGGGTACGCCGTTGCCGAGATAGCGTGAGATGTCGCCGGTGCCGGGGGTTTCGACCTTGATCACCTCGGCGCCGAGATCGGCGAGCATCTGCGTTGCATAGGGTCCGAAGATGACGGTGGTGAGGTCGACGATCCGGATTCCTGACAACATATGCGCACATCCTCTCCCTGTTAGGGCGGCAGGATAGAATGATTGCAAAGTAAAACGGAAGAGGCTTCGTCGTCAGGCTGGCTGTTCCGTCAGGCTGCCCGTCTCGCCGTCGCTCCCGGCGGCGTAGGCGGCCGATATGTTGCGATAGGATCTCGACCGGAACGCGACGACCGTCGCGAGCACTCCGAGCAGGCCGGCGATCGAGAAGACGATCGCGATGCCGCGCTCGGGCCCACGACCGTACCAGTCGCCGATAGCGTCCGCTCCGGCGCCGTCGGTCATCAGCGGCACGAAGACGAACTGCGTCAGCGGGGCGATCAGGAAGGCGGTGAGCGGCGAGGCGGACTGCTCGACCGACTGGGCGAAGCCGAAAACGCGTCCCTGACGTTCGTAGGGGACGACCTTTTGCAGTGTCGTCTGCTCGGCCGCCTCGGCATAGGGGCCGAGGAACATCCAGAGGAAGCAACCGGCGGCGAGCAGCGCGATCGACGACTGGATCGTGAAGAAGACCGCGACGATCCATGCCGCGAGGTTGACGAGGAGCAGGGTTCGCACGGGATTTGCGCCAAGACCGGTGCGCGCGATGACTATCCCGCTGAAGATGAAGGCGCAGGAAATCGCGGCCCAGAGCAGGCCCCATTCCTCGACCTCCATCAGCGACAGGCCATAGGCGTCCATCAGCGCCATGAACACGCCGCCGAGGAGGTTGTTGAAGGTTGTGAAGAGGATCAGCGCGATCAGCCCCGGGATACCGAGCACCACCTTCAGCGTCCCCGCCAGGTCGATCCGGCGCGGCGTGTCATGCGTCTCGGCATCGCGCGGCTCGTCGATATGGACGGACAGGAGGTGAAGGATCGCTACCAGCGTAAAGCCGATCGCAAAGGCAAGCGTCCCGACCATGCCGCCCCACGCGACGAGGAAACCGCTGATCGCCGAGGTGGTCAGGAAACCAATGCCGCTGACCATGCCGACGAGGCCGTTCGCCCTGTCGCGGCGGTCCTCGGGCACGAGCAGGGTGACGAGCGTCGGCAGCGCGATCATGCGGATATTGCCGACGATGACGGCGAGCATCGTGACGAGGATGAAGAGCCAGAGCGTGACGCCGCCGGTTTCTGCAAGGCGGATAGCCGGGTCGAGCGCATATCCCGCAAGCGCGGCGGCGTAGAGAACCAGCGATGCCGCGCTCGACACCAGCATCATGTTGCGCTTGCCATGATGGTCGACGAGGCTGCCGAACCAGATGCCGAGCATCGCGGTCAACACGAGGTAGATACCCGCGATCATCCCCGTCGCGAACACCGACTGTGTTTCGAGAAAGGTCCAGAAGGTCAGCGCGAACCACACCGTGAAATTGGTGATGTTGGCGACGAGATTGTTGGCGAGGAGATGATGAAAGGGCTGCATGGGCAGCGCAATCTAGCAGCGCCGCGGGATCAGGCCATGCCGAAATTCGCTGGCCGGGCGAGTATCTAGATCGCGCCGACCACCGCCTCGAGCGCGCGCAGCCTCTCGTCGTTGCGACGGTAGAATGTCCATTGTTTGATGCGTTTTGCGGTCACCAGATTGCTGGCTTGCAGGACGCGCATATGTTCGCTGAGCGTCGAGGCATTGATGTCGAGTTTCTCGGCGATCAACTGCCCGCACACGCCGTCATCGACCAGATCGCCGTCCTTTTGCGGCGGGAAATGCGCCTTGGGATCCTTCAGCCATGTGAGGATTTGAAGGCGCCGCTCATTCCCCAGCGCGCGAAACAGGTCGGCGTCCGTCATATTGCTAATTTGCCAATCGACGAACTATGTGTCAACCGGCACAGCCAGTCAGAGGGAGTCGCGCCATGCCCATATTGTCATTTTCAACCGTCGACGTGTTTGCCACGACGCGGTTCGGCGGAAACCCGCTCGCGGTGGTGACGGGCGGCGAGGGCCTTTCCAACACGACGATGCAGGCAGTGGCGGCCGAGTTCAACCTGAGCGAGACGACCTTTGTCCTGCCGCCTGCCGATCCCGCGCACACGGCGCGCGTCCGCATCTTCAACCGCACGGAGGAAATGGCCTTTGCCGGGCATCCGATGGTCGGGACCGCGTTCGTCCTTGCCGCCGCCGACCCCGGTCTGACGACCGCGACCTTCGAGATTCCCGCGGGGATCGTCGAGATTGACGTCGAGCGGAATGCCGAAGGCGTCGTCGTTGGCGCAACCGTGGCCGCGCCGCAGCCACTGAGCCTCGGCGAAGCGGTGGCGCCCGGGGCCGTCGCAAAAATGTTGCGGATCGCGCCCGGGGATATTGTCGTCACGGCGCATCCGCCAATCCTCGCGTCGGTCGGCAATCCTTATGTTATTGCCGAACTGGATGAAGCGGCGCTGGCGCGATGCGATCCCGATCTGGCGGCATTCCGCGATGAACTGGCGGCGCGTCCGCAATTCGGCACACGCCTGTCGGTCCATGTATATTGTCGGCAGGGACACAGGCTTCGCGCGCGTATGTTCGCGCCGCTTGCGGGAACGTGGGAAGACCCCGCAACGGGCAGCGCGAATGCGCCGCTTGCCTGCCTGCTTTTGTCGCTGGCGCCGGGTGCCGACGACGCGCGGTTCGAAATCCATCAAGGCGTCGAAATGGGGCGGCCGAGCCTGCTCGATGTCACCGCCCGCCGGACACAGGACGGTATCCGTGCGACGCTGCGCGGAACCTGCGTTCCGGTGATGCGGGGTGAAATCGACTGCGGGTAAGGCGCAGGTTCATAAAGGGGCTGGCGCAGGCCAGCCCCTTTATGGATCAGAACAGTTTGGTCACCGTCGCGCTGCGGCGTTCCTGTTCGACTTCGCCGGTATAGAGGCTCGCCATCGGCTCGTCGCTGACGACATGGGTCTCGTCGGCGCCGAAGCCGTTGAACTTGGTCCGCATCGCGCAGCCATAGGCGCCGAGCATGCCGATCTCGATGAAGTCGCCGGCCTTGACGTCGGCGGGCAGGAAGAAGGGGCCCGCCATATGGTCGAGATCGTCGCAGGTCGGGCCGTAGAAGCTGAACGCCACCATATCGGCTTCGCTTGCATTCTCGCGAAGCAGCGTCACCGGAAAGCGCCAGCCGACATGTGCGGCGTCGAACAGCGCGCCATAGGCGCCGTCGTTGATGTAGAGTTCCTCGCCGCGGCGCTTTTCGACGCGCACGATCAGCGAGCTGTATTCGGCCGACAGCGCGCGGCCCGGTTCGCACCAGAGCTCG
>CBJKNR010000274.1:0-5516 GCA_966417555.1 uncultured Sphingopyxis sp. | reverse complement strand
ATGGCTGTGGAGCGCGAAGGCCGGCTCGCCCGGCCACACCGGCACCGCGGCGTGGAGCGGCTGCGAGATGTCCCAGATACGGCTCATGCGCCCTTCCCTTCGGAGTAATCGCCGCCCCCATAATCACCCCCCTGGCGCGGCGCGACCATCTCGGTGCGCATCGACCAGAGTTCGGGGAAGAAGCTGAGACTCAGCGCCTTCACCAGATAATTGACCCCTGACGAGCCGCCGGTTCCCGGCTTGTGCCCGATCACGCGCGCGACGGTCTTCATGTGCTTGAAGCGCCATTCCTGGAAATAATATTCGAGCGCGGTGATCTTCTCGGCGAGTGTGTAGAGATCCCAATGCCGGTCGGGGTCGGTGTAGATCGCGAGCCACGCCTTCTCGACCGCTTCGGACGCCTCGTAAGGCTTGGTCCAGTCGCGCTCCAGATGGTCGGCGGGAATGTCGAAACCGCGGCGTGCGAGCAACCGCAGCAGTTCGTCATAGAGCGACGGTGCCTCGAACGCCGCGCGCAGCCGTGCGGTCGCCGCCGGGTCGTCCTTGTGGACGATCATCATATCCGCGCGCTTGTTGCCGAGCAGAAATTCGAGTTCGCGATATTGCTGCGACTGGAAACCCGAGGCGCGACGCAGGAAACCGCGGAAGGTCAGGAAGTCGTGCGGGGTCAGCGTCGCGAGCACTTCCCAGCTGTGAATCATATGCCGCTGGATCGTCGCGATCCGGTCGAGCCCCTTCCCCGCGATCTCCAGCCGGTCGGCCTTGATCGCGTCATAAACCAGCCGTCCCTCGTGCAGCACCAGCTTGAGCCACAGCTCCATCGTCTGGTGCATGATGATGAACAGCATCTCGTCGGGCTTGTCCGATACCGGCACCTGCGCCGACAGCAATTGCGCGGTCTGCAGGTGGCGCGCATAGGTCAGGCCATTATCCCACTGGATCGTCTCGCCGTCGATCTCGGTCTCGAAAATGTCGGTGCCGCCGTCGCGCGTCTGCCTGATCATTGCGATGCCTCTCCACCCGCCGGAGCGGCCGGCAGGCGCCCATCATAGGCGACATCGCCCGGGCAGGCATCCCCCGGTTCGAGCGCCGGCTCGTCAGCAATCTTGCGGTAGATACTCGCGAAGTCGGTTTCCTCGGTCATGCGCAGCAGCTCCGCGAACCCCGCGACGACGAAATAGGTCTGCTGCAACCGGTCGAAATGATATTTGGTCCGCATCACCCGTTCGATGTCGAGCCAGACACGCCGCGGTTCGGGCGCGGTGAGCGCGGAGAGGGTTTCGGCAAAGCTTGACATCAGCCCGCCGCCAAACGCGCGAAGCTCGCCATCCTCGACGACGAGGCCGAATTCGACCGTATAAAGCCAGAGGCGTCCGAGGAAATCCGAAGCCCCCAGCGCTTCCGCCCGCAGCCCCGCCCGACCATAAGCAACGAGAAAGTCCGAAAAGGCCGGATCGGTCAGCATGGGAACGTGCCCGAATATGTCATGAAACATATCAGGCTCTTCGCTGTAGGCGATCTGTTCGGGCGGGCGGAGGAAATTGGCCGCGGGAAAGCGCCTGTTCGCAAGATGCTCGAAAAAGGGCTTGTTCGGGATCCAGCCGGGGACGGCGACGATTTCCCATCCCGACGCGGGTTTCAACAGCGCATTGAGTTCGGCAAAATCGGGAACGCCGGGCGTGAGCCTGTGGAGAATATCGAGCCCGCCGAGGAACGATCGGCACGCATAGCCGCCGAGCGCCGCCGACTGCTCGTCGAACAAGGTCCGCCAGGTTTCATGTTGTCGCGGGGTAAAGGCGCGCCAATTTTGCGGCATCGTCCAATCGGCCGCGACACCTTCGGGCGGTGCGTCGAAAATATGTGTCGCGGCCATCGGTCTCTCTCCAAACCTTCGGCCGCAAGACTAGCGCGGAGGCACGCGAACATTGTGCGGATTTACCCCCGACGATGGGTCGAAAATATTCATTCGTTCTGCTAAATGTAAATTTTAAAGGACAACGTTTTTCCATATATGGGCAAGGCGCTTCATTCTCGCCGATGGCCCTGTCAGGACGGAACATATGAACAAGCTCGACTGGAAGATCGTCGCCGAACTCGAACGCGACGGCCGGCAATCCTATGCCCATCTCGGCGAACAGGTCGGCCTGTCCAAATCGCCGTGCTGGTCGCGGGTTAAAAATCTCGAGGAAAGCGGCGTCATCGAGGGCTATGCCGCACGGCTTGACCCGATCGCAATCGGCCTTGCGGTACAAAGCTTCGTCGAGGTGCAGATCCGTTTCGACGCGCATATCGAATTCGAAGCCGCGGTGCTCGCGCATCCGGCAGTCGTCGAATGCCACACCACCGCGGGCGAAAGCGACTATCTGCTCAAGATTTTCGCGCAGTCGGCCGACCATCTCGACGAGCTGCTCCGCCACAACCTGTCGAAGCTGCCCGGCGTCCAGCGGCTGAAAACCGTGGTGTGCCTGAAGACGATCAAACGGCACGGGCCGCTCGCCGAATGGGCGCGCACGACCGAGGCGCGCGGCGCGCGCTAGAAGCGCTTGCGCACCGAAAGCTGGATCGTCCGGCCGAGCGGATCGATTTCAAAACGCTCATAGCCTGCAGGGATGCTTCCGTCGTCGAGCAGGACATGCCGATAGGTATCGAACAGATTCTGGATATCGATCGAGACGCTGAGGTCCGAAAGCCATGCCGGCTTCTCGGCCGTTCGCAACAGGCGCCCGGGCTCCGCGAACAGGCGGAGGTTGATGATCGTCACGGGTTTGTGGCGATATTCCCGCCCGCCGCCGGGCGCATCGGGGCCGCGGAGCCGGAACCCGCTCTGCCAGTTACCGTCGAGCGTCATCCCCATCCCCGGCCTGCCCGCCACCAGCTGGAAGCCGACACTGTGCCGCGATTGCGCGGTATCGCCGTGCAGCCGGTCGATCACGGGGGCGCCGGGGGCGGTCAGCAACTCGCTGCGCAGCAGCCAGCTGTGATTGAGAGACAGGGTGAACTGCCATGGGCTGGCCGCCAGCGCGGCGGGTGCGCCCTCCGCCTTCGGTCCCGGCGCCAGCATCAGGGTCAGGCTGTTGTCCAGCCGCTCGCTCGTATCGCGCACGATCCGGATCGGCCGGGCGTCCACCCGAACCAGACGTCCCGACGCGTCGCGGACGAACCGGTCGGGGAAGGCCGCCTCAATCGCCAGCGTGAAACCGGGGAATCCGCCCGCGCCGCCGGTCGACTCCTGCTTGCGATATTCGGTCGAAAGCGAAAGCAGCCGGGGATCGAACGGGCGCAATGTAGCGCCGAGCGACCAGGTTCGACGTCGGCCCGATCCCAGATCGGGATTGCCGCCAGTCACCCAGACCGGTTCGGCAATTTCCTGCCGCGCGAAATCATAGACGCGTCGCACCTCTTCGAAATAGGGCGCGGTCAATTGCTCGATCGACGGCGCGAGTTTGGCGAAGCTGACCGATCCGTTGATCCGGAGCGCGGGAACAGGACTCCAGTTCGCGCCCAGCTCGAACCGTGGACGCGACGCCTCGCGTGGGCCGAAGGTCAGGCCGCCGGCCAGATCAACCGACATATCGCCGAGCAGCGAAGCCGGGTTTTCATTTCGACTGGCGATCGGCACGGCGAACGACAGCCGGCCATCGAAGCGGTCCCGTCCCACCCGATTGATGCGGTCGTCACCGATCGAACCCTCATCGAAGCGATTGGTCGTGCGGTTGCGGTTCATTCCGGCCGTCAGGGTCGCCGTCAACGGCCCCGCCGGCAGGTTGGCGATTGATCTGTTGAAGGTCAGCCGCGTGCTGAGACTTTCGCTCACCGACCGGTTGCTGCTGGTGCGAAATCCTCCGGGGGATGGACCATCGGGCTGGTCGATACGCCCTTCTGTCCAGCCGCGCGCATAATTGGCGGTGAAGATGGCGCGCCCGCCGGCGAGAGGCCCCGAGAGCGTCGCCGAGAGGCCGAGGTTTTGCGAGTTTTGCCTGCCAAGCAGGACGGGCGCTTCCGCCAGCCCGGGATCGATCGGCGCCAGGCCCAGCCATTGCCGGCTGCCGCTTGCCGCGGCGTTGACGTTCAGGGAACCGGTGAAGCGTCCGATCGGCCGCGTCAGTCCCATCGAGACCGACAGCTGCTTCGTCGCGGGAAGCAGCGACAGAAAATCGTCCCTGTCATCGGCCTGCGGTGCCGATGGCGCGCGCGAACTTCTGAACAAGGCGCTCTCGCCCGCAAGCTGAACCTGCGCATTCCACCGCGACTTGCCGTCGATCACGAAACGCCCCGCCGATCCGGAGCCGCCGATCCGGCCGCCCGCAGTCGGCAACTTCACGCCCGCCTGCGCTTCCCATGACACGAAATGCCTTTTGAGAACGAGGTTCACGACGCGCTGGTTGCCCGCATAGCCATATCGCCCGGCGGCTTCGGGGGGGAGGATGGCGAGACGCTTGAGCGCGGCCGGCGGGAAGCTGGCGAGGTCCTGAATCGAATCGACGCGCTCGCCGTTGATCAGGATGATGGGCCGTTCGTCCGGGCGCCCGGTCAGCGGCGTGATACGGCGCACCAGCTCGCCGATGGAATAAGCGCCATAGGCCTCGATCTGCAGCTCGTCGAGTTCGGTTTCCGGTTCGACGAGCGCCTCGCCATAGCGTGCCGTGACGACAATCTCCTTGTCATCGCCGATAGCTATGGCTTCGTCGCCGGCGGAGCGCGGGGATGACGGCGCGGCAAGAGGCCGGTCCTGCGCGGCTGCGGCGACGAACGGCCCCGGGCATATCGAGGCCAGCAGCGCCGCACAGCGCAATCCGCCGGAAATCTCGCGCCTGCCGGGACGGCCCGCCGGATGGCCCGCCTTGTTCGTGCCTTCTGTTTCCCTTTCCCGCATCCGCTTTCGCGATTCCCTGGCCCTATACCATTGTTCGTAGCCGACAATCGATCGCGCTACGACCGTGAGCCTCCGGTCACCGATCAGGTCAAAAAGGGATAGAGAAGGCGACGGTCGCAGCGACGAGGAAAAGCCGTACAGTCGATGACGTGGCCGGGCACGGGAGGGGTCAGCCCGGCCACTATCCCGACCAGTCTTAGGAGAGGTTCAGGTTCGGAATGTAAATCGTCGCACTGTGGATGGTGCAGGTGGCGCCGTTCGGATCGATCGGCGGCAGGGTCTTGTTGGTGATCGTCAGGACCTTGCCATTATTGTCCCAGTCGCCGCGAACCGTGCCATAGCAGGGGTCGTTGGCGATCGTATTGGCGCCCATCGTGATGTCGACCTTGGTGGCATCGCCCGGCACGGTGGCGGCCGACCAGGTGCCCTGCGGGACGACGAAGATACAGCTGAAATCGCCCGGCGAGATGCTCGGCGACGAGATCGCGACGGTGGTGCTCGAGGTGACGGTGCCGTTGAAGGCGACGTCGCAGGTCACGTTGAGCGACTGCTCCAGATTGGCTTCGCCGCTGCTGCCATTGGCATTGCCGCTGAACGATTGAGCATTGGCAGCGAAGGGCATGGCGAGCGCTGCAACGGTTCC
>CBJKNR010000273.1:0-5518 GCA_966417555.1 uncultured Sphingopyxis sp. | reverse complement strand
TTCGTCTTCGCGCGCCGCGGGATCGTGCCCGAAGCCGCGTCGAGCTGGTTCCTGCCGCGCCTCGTCGGCATCCAGAACGCTGTCGACTGGTGCTATTCGGGGCGGCTCATCGACGCCGCCGAAGCGCATGAAAAGGGCCTCGTCCAGTCGGTTCACGCCCCCGGTGCGCTGGTTGACGCGGCGATCGCCAAGGCGCGCGAGCTGACCGATCATAGCGCACCGGTATCGGTCGCGCTGACGCGCCATATGCTGTGGCGGATGCTCGGCGCACCGCACCCGATGAGCGCCCACCGCTGGGACAGCCGCGCGATCTTTGCACGCGGGCGCAGCGCCGACGCCGCCGAGGGCGTGTCGAGCTTCCTCGAAAAGCGTCCCGCGAACTTCACCGTCAGCGTCGCGAACGACTATCCCTGGTTCGCCGAGTTCGAGGACACGCCGCCGTACGGCTGAGTGTCAGCCCGCCGCGCTGCCCCGTTTCCTGAAATACGGCCTGAAGAACATGTAGAGGCCGGAGAATATCAGCAGGAAGAGCGGCGGCAGCGGCAGATAATAAACCCACTGTGAAGGCTCCTGCCCCGCGCCGAGCATCACGAAAATGGCGAGCACGATCGCCGAAAAGAGGATCGACACCCAGCGGTGGAATTGCCGGATCCATAGACTCCAGTTCATGTTCTTCTCCCTGTTTGAAGTTCAGTCGAGACCCGTGACAACCTTCTCGAGATTTTCGAGATGGATTCGCCAGCCGCCCTTCGCGCCGCCGAACGCCTGCTTCTGATCGGGGCGGAAACCGACCTGCTCCATGCGCAGGAGCGTACCCGCCGCGGTTGGTTCGAGCGTGAAGGTGACCGTGCTGTCGAGCCGGTACGCCGGATCATCATGCGCATAATTCCACGTATAGGACAGGCTCCGTTCGGGCTCGACGTCGAGGATCTCGCAATCGACATGGCCCCAGTCGCCGCGCAGCTGGAAACGGTGGCCGAGATCCAGGCCGAAGTCATTCTTCATCAGCCATTCCTCGATCAGATGCTGCGTCGTCAGCGCGCGCCAGATCTTTTCGGGCGGATGCGGAATCTCGCGCTCCACGGTCACGCTGCGCACGTCGCTATCGATCATTGATCCATCCTTTTGAGCAAATTTTCGAGATCATCGAACCGCGCTTCCCAGAAGCGGTTCATGCGTCCGGTCCAGTCGACGAGCGGCGCGAGCGCGCTTTGCTGCGCGCTATAATGCGTCTGGCGGCCTTCGTGCCGGTCGATCACCAGCCCCGCCTGTTTTAGTACGCCGAGATGCTTCGACACAGCAGGCTGCGAAATGCCGACGCCCGCGGTCAGCGCGCCGACCGTCGCCTCGCCTTCGAGGCAAAGCCGTTCAAACAGCGCGCGCCGCGTCGGGTCGGCGAGCGCCTTGAACAGCAGGTCGGTGGACGCATCCATTTAATCCATAACTCCTCAGTTATGGATTTCTCATAACCATCCAGTTATGAATATGTCAAGCCGCTTCGAAGCTCCGTTTGCCGCGCTGCGCGGTCATGCTGTGCGTCGACTTGAGCGCCGGGGTGTGCGTGCGGATCGTCTCGACGCTGTGCCAGTTCGCGGTGACGCGCTCGCGCGTCAGCTGCACCGTCACATAGCCGCGGTCCTCGGTATTCGCCCATTTGAGTTCGGGCGAGGAACGCCGGAGCGCCGACACGCGCGCCGCGTCCGGAATGCCCTTGGTATAGCTTTCGTAGCCGGGCGAGGTGACACTCTGCCCCGCGATCTCGATCCCTGCGGGCCGGCCGTCCTCGGCCAGGTCGAAGGCCCAGGCATTGTGCGTGTCGCCGGTCAGCGTCACGAGGTCGGCGTCGGCGCGCTGCGCCGCGGCGAGCAACCGCGAGCGCGCCGCGGGATAACCGTCCCATGCGTCGAGATTGAACGGCAGCCCCGCCTTTGCCGCGAGCAGCCCCATATCCACCCGGCGGCGGACATAGTCGGGCTGGTTGCCGCCAAACCAGTCCTTCGTCTCGGGCGGTGTGAACAGGCTGCCCATCACCACCTGCTGCGCGCAGACCTGCCAGCGCGTCCCCGCCTTCGTCGAATTGGCGAAGCCGTCGAACAGCCACTTCTCTTGGCTTGCGCCCATCATCTGGCGCGCGGGATCGCGGTAGGCGCCTTCGGCGAACAGCTTGAGCTTCGCCGCCGGATCGCCCCCGCCCGCGATGATCTCGTCAATCTCGAACTGCCTGTCGCGCGCGGTCGCGCGCGTTTCGGGCAGAAAGATCGTCGCGAGGTCGCCGACCTGATAGTCGCGCCAGCGCGTGTCGGCGACCGGCATCCATTCGCGATAGGCGCGCTCGGCGGCGGCCGCGCGGTCGGTCCAGGCACCCTCGCCTTCATTGTGGTTTTCGGCGCCGCCCTTCCACGTGTCGTTGGTAAATTCATGATCGTCCCACTGCGCGATCATCGGGAAGAGCGCGTGGAGGCGCTGGAGGTCGGGATCGGCGCGATAGGAGGCGTAGCGCAGCCGATAGTCGGCAAGGCTCACCATCTCGTGCGTCGGCTGGATGTCGCGGCCGGGGAGCGCAACCTTGGCCGACGGATAGTCGCCGACGGGATATTCGTAGAGATAGTCGCCGACGTGCGCGACAAGATCGATGTCGCTGCGCGCCGCGGCATGCGCATAGGCGTTGAACCAGCCGAAGGGCAGGTTCGAGCAGGAGAAGAGCGCAATCGTGAAAGCGTTCGTCGGCCCTGCGGGTAGCGTGCGCGTCCGCCCCGTCACCGATTTCGTCCCGTCGGGCGCCACGAAACGATAGAAATACCAGCGGCCGGGTTCGAGCCCGGCCACCGTGATTTTTGCTGTATGATCGCGCTCGCCCTTCGCGGTGACGCTGCCGCCCGCAGCGATATTTGCGAAATCGGCGCGTTCGGACAGCTCGACCGACAGCGCCGTGTCGCTCGCGGCGGCATAGCGCGTCCAGAGCAGCACCGAATCGGGTCCCGGCTCGCCGCTCGCAACGCCATGGGTAAAACCCTGCGCCATCGCGGCGGCCGCTGCGCCGGGCAGCGACAGCGCGGCGAGCCCCGCCGTGCCGAGCTTGATGAGCAAACGGCGATCGATTTCGTTCCACAGCTGATGCATCGCATGTCCTCCCGCGTTGCCGGGTCTGTGGCCGGTCTTTGTTACAGCTTCGCGCCTATCCGCTGATCCCGACCGCAAGCAGCAGCAGCATGAACCAGATCACCGCAAACAGGCTGAAAAAGAGAAGCAGCGTCGCGCGCACGAGCGACCCGAACCGCGACGAGCGATAGGCGCCGCGCAGCTGCCGGTACATATGGAAGGGGACGTATAGCATCGCGAAGAAGATCGCGATGTCGCCGAAAATCGTCAGGTTGAGCAGCCGGACGACGACGAACAGCAGCAGCATGAACGAGATCGAATAGGTGACGAAGACGAAATGATCGTAGCTGTGAAAGCGCCGGCTGAACGGGAAGAGCAGCCACATGAAGGGCAGCGACAGCGGAATCAGCGCCCAAGCGAATTTATAGGCGTTCGCCTGCAATTTATAGAGGACGAGCGCCGGGTTCGCGAATGCCTTCTCGAGCCCATGGTCAATAAAGGGAACGCCGGTATCGATCTTGTTCTGCGAGATGAAATCGGCGCTCGTCTTCACCTGTTCGGCCGGATTCTCGAGCACCGGCGGCCCCGCAACGCGGTCGGCGGCGCGTTCGTCCTTGCTGCGGCTGCGCGCGATGCCGAGATAGTCGGCGCTCTTTTGCAGAATATCGCGCTCGATCTCCAACTCGCTCCGGTCGTCGGCGGGAAGATCGCTTTTTGCAAGCCTGGCGTCGATCCGGTCGACCTCGGCCTGCATGCTGTCCTTGATTGCAGTCGTACGCGTCTGTTCGGCCGCCGCCTTGCTCAGCTCGTCGCTGAAGCCGCCGCCGCTGCCGACCAACGCGAGCACCGCATAGGTCAGGAAGACCGCGAACAGGAACAAGGCGAGCGGCGAAATGAAGCGCGCGCGCTCGCCGTGGATATAGCGGCGCGTCAGATCGCCCGGCCGCCATGTCAGCAAGGGCAGCGTGTTCCAGATCTTTCCTTCGAAATGAAAGATTGCATGGACGAGATCGTGGCCGATCGCGCCGAAGCTGCGGTGTATGTCGGCGCGCTGCCCGCAATGGTGGCAATGCGGCCCGGCAAGGCTGGTGCCGCAATTGAGGCAGCGCAGCGGCGCGTCGCCGTGCGTCCCGCCGCCGTGGCGCGGTTCGACCGCATGCCCCGCGAGGCCCGCCGTCACGGCGCTGCCGATGCCCTCGATATCCCCTGTCATGGCGCCCTGCCTAATGATGCCTGCGATGCCGCGCAACGGGGCTTTCGAGAGTGACGCGAAACATGATAGTGGCCGCGTCATGAACGCCGAAGCCCTCACCGCCCCGCCCCTGCCCGGCGACGCCGCCGCGCTGATCGCCGACATGGGCGCGCGCGCGCGCACTGCCGCGAAACGGCTCGCGCTGACCTCGACGGCAGACAAGGCCGCAGCGCTCGTTGCGGCCGCAGCCATGATCCGTGCACGCTCGGCCGAGATCCTCGCCGCCAATGCCGAGGATATGACGGCCGGACAGAAGAATGGCCTGTCGGGAGCGATGCTCGACCGGCTGCGACTCGACGAAGGCCGGCTTGGCGCGATCGCCGACGCGATCGATGCGGTGGCGGCGCTGCCCGATCCGGCGGGCAGCGAGATCGACCGCGTGACCCGTCCCAACGGGCTGGTGCTGAGCCGCGTGCGCGTGCCGCTCGGCGTCGTCGGCATCATTTATGAGAGCCGCCCCAACGTCACCGCCGACGCGGCCGCGCTCGGGCTGATGTCGGGTAACGCCGTGATCCGGCGCGGCGGCAGCGAGGCGGCGCTTTCGAACCGCGCGCTACACGCCGCCTTCGCCGCGGGGCTGGTCGAGGCAGGCCTGCCCGCCGACGCCGTGCAGCTCGTGCCCACGCAGGACCGCGCCGCGGTCGGCGCAATGCTGCGCGCGCAGGGCCTTATCGACATCATCATTCCGCGCGGCGGCAAGGGTCTCGTCGCGCGCGTGCAGGACGAGGCGCGCGTGCCCGTGCTCGCCCATCTCGACGGGATCAACCACCTCTATATCGACGGCGCCGCCGACCCCGCGAAAGCGGTCGAACTCGCGGTCAACGCCAAGATGCGCCGCACCGGCGTCTGCGGCGCGACCGAGACGATCCTGATCGACCGGGCCTATCCGGCGCCGCTCGCGATCATCGACGCCTTGGTCAAGGCGGGCTGCGAAGTGCGCGGCGAAAAGGGCGTTGCCGCGCTGAGCCCCCACGTCGAACCCGCATCGGCGGGCGACTGGGACACCGAATATCTCGACGCGATCGTGTCGATCGCGCTGGTCGACGGCCTCGCCGGCGCCCTCGCTCACCTCGACGCGCATTCGAGCAAGCACACCGACGCGATCGTCACCGAGGATGCCGTCATCGCCGAACAGTTCCTGACCGGCGTCGACAGCGCGATCGTCAT
>CBJKNR010000272.1:0-5520 GCA_966417555.1 uncultured Sphingopyxis sp. | reverse complement strand
GCGGGCGGCGCCAGGTCGCTCAATATGGCCGACCGGCTGCTCGGGCAGGGCGACGGCGCGCGGCTGCTGCTCGCCGGCCAGCCCTATGGCCGCGGGCCGCGCCAGTCGCTCGACATCTGGGTGCCCGAAAATGCGAAGGAAGGCGACCGGTTGCCGGTCGTCGTCTTTTTCTATGGCGACGGCTGGGACAGCGGGGAGCGCGGCAGTTATGGCTCTGCTGCGCGCGCGCTGGCACAGCAGGGCTTCGTCACCGTCATTCCCGACTATCGGCTCGTGCCCAAGGCGCATTGGCCCGACTTCGTCGAGGACAGCGCGGCGGCGGTCGCATGGACGCACGAACATATAGCCGGGCTAGGCGGCGACCCCGACCGGATCGCGCTGATGGGGCATTCAGCGGGCGCCTATAACGCCGCGATGCTCGCGCTCGATCCGCAATGGCTGCGTGCGGCGAAGAGCGATCCCGCGATCATCCGCGGCGTTGCGGGGCTGGCCGGACCCTATGACTTTCTCCCGCTCGAAAAGGGCGGCCGCGGCGACAAGGCGATGGGCAAGGTCCGGCCGATCGAGCGGACGCAGCCGATCCATTTCGCGCGCGGCGACGCGCCGCCCCTCTGGCTCGCGACCGGCGACGAGGATGATGTGGTGCGGCCGCGCAACAGCCAGAACCTCGCCGCCGCGATCGGGCAGGCGGGAGGGCCGGTGACGCTGCGTATCTATCCGGGCATGGGGCACACCGGCATCGTGATGGCGCTCGCGGCACCGTTCCGGAACAGGGGGCCGGTGCTCGACGAGGCGGCGGATTTCCTGCGCGGTGTCACGGCCCGTCGTGTCTCACCCGCTGCGGAAACTGCCCAATGATCGGCCCGATTGCGGCGATCATTCTCGCGGGCAGCCGTCCGGGGCCCGATCCGCTGCTGACAGGAAGCGGCGTGTCGACCAAGGCGCTGCTGCCGATCGCCGGACAGCCGATGCTCGTCCATGTCGTGACGGCGCTTCGCGCTTCGCCGCTGATCGGGCCGATCACGATCCTTGCGCAGAACAGCGCACAGCTTGCGGCCGAACCCGGCTTGGCGGGCCTGGCCGACCTGCATTTTTCGGACTCGGGGCAGGGTATCAGCAGCTCGCTCGCCGCCGCGCTGCCGCCGGGCGACGATCCGCTGCTCGTCACGACCGCCGACAATGTGCTGCTCACGCCGGCGATGGTTGCCGAGTTTCTCGGCGGCGCGGTGGACAGCGACGTCGCAGTTGCCGTGGTCGAGCGCGACATATTGCTCGCGCGCTATCCCGAATCGAAGCGCACCTGGCTCAAATTCCGCGGCGGCTGGTGGTCGGGGGCGAACATGTTCCGCCTGTGCGGGCGCCGTGTGCTGCCCTTGCTCGACTTCTGGGGACGCATCGAGCGCGACCGCAAGAAGGGGCTCAGGATCATCGCCGCCTTCGGCCCGTGGCTGCTCATCGGCGCGCTGCTTCGTCTCTTCACGATCCAGCAAGGGATCGCGCGCGCCGGGCTTCGTTTCGGTCTCAAGGCCCGGGTCGTCCCGATGTCCGAGCCCGAGGCGTGCATCGACGCCGACAAGCCCGTCGACATCGACCTGATCGAAGCCATATTTGCCGCACGCCGCGAAGCGGCTATAGGCCAGCCCCTATGAGCATCGACAAAGCTATCATCCTGTCGGCCGGGCAGGGCTCGCGTCTGCTGCCGCTGACCCGCGACATCCCCAAATGTCTGATCGATTTCAACGGCCGCAGCCTGATCAGCTGGCAGGTCGCCGCGCTCGTCGCGAACGGGATCAAGGACATCGTCGTCGTCACCGGCTTTCGTACCGAGCGCGTCGAGGATCATGCGCTCCAGCTCTATCGCGACACCGGCGCGCGCATCCGCACCCTGTTCAATCCCTTCTTTCAGGTTGCCGACAATCTCGGCACCTGCTGGATCGCGCGTGAGGAGATGGACCGCGACTTCATCATCCTCAACGGCGACACCATCGTCTCGGACGAGATCGTGGCGAAGCTGATTGCGGGCGCGAACGAGCCGATCAATGTCACCGTCGACGTCAAGGCCGACTATGACGACGACGACATGAAGGTGAACCGCGACGCCGAGGGTCGCTTGCACCACATCGGCAAGCGCCTGCTGCCTCCCGACACCAACGCCGAATCGATCGGCATGCTGGCCTTCGTCGGCGACGGCCCGTCGATCTTCCGCAACCAGGTCGATCAGATGATGCGCACCCCCGACGGGGTCGAGCGCTGGTATCTGCGCGCGATCGATATCATCGCCAAGGGCAACCGCGTCGGCACCGTGTCGATCGAGGGGCTCGAATGGCAGGAAGTCGACTTCCCGCAGGATGTCGAAGCCGCCGACGCGCTGACGGCGAAATGGGCCGAAGAAGGCCGCTACGCGAAATAGGGCTTGAGCCAGCCGGCGAGCGCAGCGATCTGCGCCTCGTCGAGCTTCACTGCCTGCCCGAGGTCGGGTTGCCCCGGCCAGCCCGCGTCCAGGACCGTCAAGCCCGCACCGTTGCGTTCGCCTTCGTATCGCGGCAGCACGTGGAAATGGACGTGCGGGTCGACCATCATCAGCATCAGATAGTTGATCTTCGCATAGCCGATCGCCTGCATCAGCGCGGCTTCGATCGCGGCGGTTGCGGTCTTGAGCTCGGCATGCGCCTCGGCGGGCAGGTCGCCGAACGCCGTCGCGTCCGACTTCGCCGCGAGCACGAGCGCGCCCAGCGTCGGTTGCGCCGGGCGCAGCAGCACGACCCAATGCTCATATTCGGCGATCAGCGTCGCCGGATGGCCGAATTTCCTGATCGTTTCGTTCATGCTTCTTCCATCCAGCTGACGATCGGCCGGCCCGAACGTTTCACGGCATAGGCTTGCACCAGCCGCACCGCATGGACGATCAGCGAGATGACCGTCCACCACGCGAGCGCGATCAGGCCGATGTCGGGGCGTCCCGCGAGCGTTGCGAAAAACAGGATCGCGAAGTTCGGGTTGCGCCGCGCGGTGATCAGGCGGAACTGACTGTCGAACCTTTGCCAGACATGGATGTCCATGCCGAAGTCCTTGATGAACAGCCCCTCGATCACGCGCTGGAGGATATAGCCCGCGACGACGGCGACCATGACGAGGAGGAAGGTCTGGCCGGGGAGCGCGAGGCCCCAGCTGGCGAGCCCGACACCCCAGAAATACCACCAGAAGGGCGGATGGATCAGATCGACGCCATGGTCGGCGACATTGCCCCATTTCGACGAAGTGATCGTGCAGCGCGCGAGCTTTCCGTCGACGGTGTCGAGCACCATGAAGATGAAGCCCGCGAGCATGCCGGTCCAATAATGACCATAGGCGAAGAGCCAAGTCGCATAGACGCAGAGAGCGGCGCCGATCGCGGTCACCATGTTCGGGGTCATCCCGATGCTCGCGGCGCCGCGCGTCAGCCACAGCGCGAGTTCGGGCCACAGATATTTGGTCAGCGCGTCTGTGACGCCCTTGTATGCGCCGAAATAGCTCTTCCGTTCGATCTCGCGGCGCGTTTCGGGCGTCAGCCGCTGGATGAAGGGGCAGTCGAGTTTGCGCAGCTGGCGGTTATAGATCTGGGGGTTGCCCTGATAGTCGATGATCGTGAGCGCGCCGCGATGTTGCGCGATATCTTCGGGGCGCATGCCCCCGCTCAGATGCGCCATCACCAGATCGGCACCATTCATCACCACGGTGCCGGGAAGCGCCACAATATGCCGCAACCAAACCGGGTCAAAAACATAGGCGAGATTGACGTAAAGTCGTGCTGTCGAGGCGGTTTCGGATAACCCTTCCGCCCGTGCCAGCCGCCGCAGCCGCTCGGCATTGGTCATGCCCCACAGCAAGGTCGGGTTTTCGCCGATCGGGGTCAGCGCGGGTAGGGACTGTGCGTCGGTCATCTGCCGCTCTTATCTTGTGCAACGTCCTTTGCAAGGAAACGCAGAATCGCCTCGGCCCCGCGCTGCGCCGCGCCCGCCGGATTGCCGCCGATCGATTCCGCGAGCCGCTCGCGCTGAGCCTCGGCATAGCGCTGGTGATGGACGGATGCCGACGCCAGCGCATCGGGCAATCGGTCGAGATCATCAATGACGTCGCCCAGCGTCCAGAACAGATAATCGGGATTGCCCACCCAATCGACGCGATGGGCATTGAGGAAGACGCACGGGCGCGGCGTTGCGAGGAACTCGTACACCTGACTGCTGACGTCCCCGATGTAGATGTCGGCACCGCTCGTATAACTCATGTCGAACAGTCGGTCGGACCCGAGGTCGATCAGTATCTTTCCGGAGACTGCCAGTTTTTCGACCTCCATACGCTCGGTATCGTTCGCCTCGGCAAAAAGGCGCACGTGCGGCGCGACGACGAGATTGTAGCTATCCTGCGCCGCAAACCAGGCGATGATGTCGCGCCCGAACCGGTCCCAGGACGAAAGGTCACGTTTGAAATGCGGCGCGTAGAGGATGGTTGGCCGGCCGTTGGTGAACAGCGGCGCGCGCGACTTTTGCAGCCGCCGCATCAGGTCGAGCTTCACATAGCCCGAGACTGCATAATGCCCCGGACGAATGGTCGCCGCATCCAGCATCCGCTGCTCGCTTTTTTTACCGGCGACCAGCGCGAAATCGAAATGCCGGTCGCGCGCGTCGAACGTTATCGCGCGATCGCCCGCCCCATGTGGCGTGAAGATCAGCCGTGTCTTGGTGGACAGGAAATGGCGGATCGTCGTGGTAGTCCGCTCGGGGACGACGATCGCGTCGAACCGGCGCAGGAAGCGCAGCGCACCGAACAGGATCGGCAGACGCGGATTGCGGAACAATCCCTTGTCGCGCAGCCAGCGGGCGAAACCTCTCTGGCCGAGCACCGTTATCCGCGGCGCGAAGCCGGGGTAGGCCAGCGCGACCTGTTCGACGACGCTCAGATGGTCGGTGCTCGCGACGGCAACCTCGACCGCTTGTCCCTCCGCAGCCATTTCCGCCGCTATGGGGAGCGCGTGAAACACATGATGGGGTTCACCGATGAAGAGAAACAGGATGCGCATCAGTCGGCCTCGACCGCGGCCGCCCGTTCGAAATCGACGGAGCGCCAGCCGTGCCTTGCCGCCAACCGGACGGATTTTTCGCCGCGTCCGACCAACCATGCCTCGCTGGCAAGCGCAAAGGTCGGCGCGTCGCTGACGTGATCCGAATAGGCGCGAATGTGCGCCGTTCCGCTTGTGGTGTTCTCGGAGAGCCACTCCTCGACGCGTCGGGCCTTTTCGGCGCCGTAGCAATTGGGTCCGTCCAGCTGCGGCAGCCAATTGCCGTCGGCGTCGCGGTGGTGGCGCGAAGCAAGGATTGCATCGAAGCCGAGCGCTTCGGCGATTGCGCCGGCATAAAATTCGGGCGCGGCGGTCGCCATCAGCAGTCGATATCCGTTGGCTCGATCACGCGCGATGCACGCGGCGGCGCCTGGCGGGACGTCGCGCGGCACGCGCCATGCGGCAAAGGCGGCGGCGAGCGCTTC
>CBJKNR010000271.1:0-5540 GCA_966417555.1 uncultured Sphingopyxis sp. | reverse complement strand
GTCGTTCATCGCCATGCGCGCGAAGGTTTCCTTCATGTCGCGCGCCATGCCTTCATTATCGTTCGAATTGCCCTGCGGCCCTTCGGGATTGACGTAGATCAGGCCCATCTGGATCGCGGCGAGCGGGCCTTCGATCTGGTGGAAGCCGTGCTCGGGGGCGATGCGGGTCTGGACGCCCTGGTTCACCCATTTGTCCTCGCTGCCCCAGTAAATGTCGCGCTCGGGTTCGAACACGTCGACGCGGCCGCCGCCGAAGCCGAACACGGGACCGCCCATGCTTTCGATCGCGACATTGCCGGCGAGGATGAACAGGTCGGCCCAGCTGATCTTGTTGCCGTATTTCTGCTTGATCGGCCACAGCAGGCGGCGCGCCTTGTCGAGATTGCCGTTGTCGGGCCAGCTGTCGAGCGGCGCGAAGCGCTGTTGCCCGCTGTTCGCGCCGCCGCGGCCGTCGGCGGTGCGATAGGTGCCCGCAGCGTGCCACGCCATGCGGATGAAGAAGGGACCATAGTGACCATAGTCGGCCGGCCACCAAGGCTGGCTGTCGGTCATCAGGGCGGTCAGGTCGTCCTTCAGCGCCTGGTAGTCGAGCGACTTGAACGCCTTCGCATAGTCGAAATCGTCGCCGAGCGGGTTCGACGAGCCATTGGGGTTGAGGATCTCGGTCGCCAGCATCTCGGGCCACCAGTCCTTGTTGGTGCGGCCGAGCAGCGCGCGAACGCCTCCGGGCTGGTGGACCGGGCAACCACCGGCGGGATCGATGGGGGTCGGGTCGTTCATGCAGTCTCTCCTCATTGTGATTTGGGTCGAAGGATGGTGCGTCACGGTGACCGGCGCATGACGCGCGGGGACGGGCGTCGCAGGGACGGTCGGCGCGGAAGCGTCGAGTCGGGCGCGTCTCCTTTCGTTCTGGTGGGGAGAGGATATGCGCCCCCGCCCCATCGACCTAAACGAATAAGATGAATTCAGTCATCGACCGAACCGATCAAAGGCCGAAGGGTTGCGGAATTGGCCGGGGACCGGTCCCGCTCCCGCAACGTCCCGACGACGGGTATGAGCAAGAGTGCAACATTCGGGACTTCAACGGGTTGAGTCACCGTCACATCGTGATGGCACGGTGCGGCAGCAGGAGAATGAAAGTGGCTAACAAGCAGCAGAACCAGCAGGGAGGCCGCCAGCAGGGCGGCAATCGCCAGCAGGAACAGCAGGGCGGCCAGAACCGCCAGCAAGGCGGCCAGCGTTCCGAGCAGGATCGCGATCGCGATCAAAACCGCCAGCAGCGCTGACAAGGGCTGCATGAGAAAGGGCCGCCCCCCAAATTCCTGGCGGGGCGGCCCTTTTCTGTCGCAGCCGCCGGATCAGAAGTTGAACTTCACCGTACCCCCCCAGGTCCGCTCGTCACCGACCTGCCCGGCGATCAGGCCCGTGTTGCCCGGCGCCACCTGCAGCAGTTCGATATAATTCACGTCGAATGCGTTGCGGACCCATCCGAAAACGTCAATTCCTTCGCCGCGAAAACCGACACGGAAGTTGGTCAGGGCATAGCCTTTGACCTCGGTGTAGATCGACGGCGACGCGTTCGAATTCCAGTCGGAGCGGTAATTGCCATCGACGCCCAGATAAATCTGCCCTTCCTTCGCCAGCAGCGTGACCGGAACGTTCGTCTCCGCACCATAGGAGAAAGCCCATTTCGACACGCCGGGCAGACGCTGGCCCGAGATATCGCACTGCCGCGGGCTGAGCGCACCGGGAACGCCCGGCTGCGAATAATCGGGCGCAGCGCCCGACGGCTGAAGCGTACCGCCCGACAGCTCGGGCGGGCACGGCGCGTTGGTGAATTTCCTGTATTTGGCGTCGGTATAGGCCCCGTTGGCATAAGCGGTGAAGCGGTCGTTCGCGACGATCTTGAGGTCTGCTTCGATCCCCTGCGTCCGGACCTTCTCGGCATTGGCCAGATAGCCGCGCACCGTCCCGAACTGGCCGCCGTTCACCGTTGCCTGGAAATTCTTGATATCGGTCCGGAACGCGGACAGATTGAAGGTCGCCCGGCGGTCGAGGAACTGCGTCTTGAGGCCGATTTCGAAATGATTGATCGATTCGGGCTTAACGGTGCTCGCGTCGAAATTGACCGTGTTGTCGGCGTTGAGCGGCAGGCCGTTCTGGTTGATGCCCAGCGTCTTGAAACTCTTGGCATAGGTTGCATAGGCAAGGATATCCGGCGCCACCTTGTAATTCACGTTGAAGTCGTAGGTGAAGTTCCACGCGCTGTCCGACGGCGCACTTTCCTGCGGCTGATACACGCCGCACTGCGCCGCCAGCACCGAACCGGCGACAGGGGCCGGCGTACAGGAAATGACGTTGCCCGCGCCATCGGTCACGACGCGCTGATAAAAGCCCGACTTCTTGTCATAGTTGAGACGCGCGCCGGGCTGGATGGTCAGGGCGTCGGTTATCTTCCAGCTCAGCTGGCCGAACAGCGCCGCGCTGGTGCTCTTGAGATATTGGGTGTTGGTCGCGGTCAGTCCCTGAAGAATGGCGGGGTTGGCCGCTTGCGCCCCGGTCAGGCTCCATCGGCTGGCGTCGGCGCCCTGCTGTTCGGTGCCTTGCGTGTCGATGCGCTGCTTGAAGCCGAACAGGCCGACAACGAAGTCGATCTTGTCGCCTTCGTAATTGTAGCGAAACTCCTGGCTGTACTGATCCTGCTGCGACGGATTCTGCGATTTCGACACGATCGAAAGGCCGGTAAAGTCGCGGTCGTTCTCGGGCTTCCAGTCCCAGAAGCGCCAAGCGCTGATCGACGTCAGCGTGCCCGGACCAACGTCCCATTTCACACGCACCGAGGCGCCGCCGATCTTGTTGCCGGCGTTCAGGCTGGCATCGATGTCGGTCAAACGGTCGTAGGGATTGGTGCTGGGTACTGCATAGTTGCGGCCGGGATTGGCGGCATTAACGGCCGCAACCAGCGCGTCATACTGTCGGGCGAGCGCACGCTGGGTCCGGCCGACGCGAACATAGGCCGTGCCGTAGCCTTCAGGATCCTGCTTGCTGTAGTCGCCTGCAAGCGTGATGCTGAGATCCTCATTGGGCTGAAACAGCAACTGGCCGCGAAGCCCCAGATTGTCCTGCTCGTTGATCCAGCGATCGCTCGTGACGTTGAAGAGCGTGCCGCGGCGACTGGTCGCCGCGATGGCGATGCGGGCGGCGATCTTGTCGGTCAGCGGGCCGGAGATCGCTGCCTTCGCCTGCCGGTAATTGAGGTTGCCGACGCTGACTTCGGCGCGACCCTCGAAATCGAAGGTTGGTTGGTTGGTTGTGATATTGATCGCGCCAGCGGTCGTATTCTTGCCGTAGAGCGTGCCCTGCGGCCCGCGCAGCACCTCGACCTGATCGACATCGAGAAAGTCGAAAGTCGCGGCCGCCACACGCGAATTATAGACGTCGTCGACATAGATGCCGACGCCCTGTTCGAAACCGTCGCTGGTGAGGCCGAAGGGCACGCCGAGGCCGCGGATGTTGACCGAGGTATTGCGCGGGTTCGAGGTATAGACTTGCAGCGTCGGCGCGAGCTGCTGGAGCTTCACGACGTTGAAATTGCCGGTCGCCTCGATCGAATCGCCGCGGATCACCGAGATCGCGACCGGAACTTCCTGTGCGGTCTCCTGACGGCGGCGGGCGGTGACGATGATGATGTCGCCCCGACTGACCTCGCTGTCGGCCTCGTCAGCCGCACCAGCCGCGACGGCGGTGGCGGTATCACCGGTGCCCGCCTCCTCGGCCATCGCCGGGGTCGCGCCGAACGCGAGAAGAAAAGAAAGTGTGAGTGCTGACGCCGGCAAGCGGCGGCGGACGGACGGATATTTTGCGGTCATGACAATTTCCTGTTGCTTTGCAAAAATAAGAAAATTGCCACATCCGGCGGTCCGGTCTGCGGCAGGAAGAGGGTCAATCCCTCCTTCGGGAGCTGTTCAGATCAATTGGGGTAGCGGTGCCGCTCGGTCACATCGACCTGCACCAGACGCCCTTCGTGCACGGTCAGCTGGATCGCGCCGAACTTCAGCCGGTCGAGGGCTTCGAGCACCGTCTGGATGGCGCGGGGCACCTCTTCGGAGCCGCTTTTGGCGGCTTCCTTGATAGCGCTCATGATAATTCCTTTCCCTTCTGGATTCGCCGGGGAAGCATATGCCAAGTAAATTAGTAGACAATGATTGTTTTGCTTTCTGCGCCGAAAGGTTCGGTTGTCGCGCCCAATGGACCGGGATGCGCGACGGGCAGACTGGGCAACGACGCTGGGGATTGCGCGTGAGTCGCAGTGCTGGCAAAGGCAGCCTCAATGAGCAAAATTAACGATCTGATGGCCCGCGGGACCGACCTTCTCGGCAGCGACTACGCCATCCTGTGCGGCGCGATGAGCTGGGTTTCGGAGCGCAACCTCGTGAGTGCGATCAGCAATGCCGGCGGGTTCGGTGTGATCGCGTGCGGCGCGATGACGCCCGAACTTCTCGATACCGAAATCGCGGCGACCGAGGCGCTCGCGACGCGCAATTTCGGCGTCAACCTGATCACGATGCACCCGCAATTGTTCGAGCTGATCGAGGTTTGCGCCAAGCACCGGGTCGGCCATGTCGTTCTCGCTGGCGGCCTGCCACCCAAGGGCAGCCTCGAAGCGATCAAGACGTCGGGCGCCAGGGTCATCTGCTTTGCGCCGACGCTCGCGCTCGCAAAAAAGCTCGTGCGCTCGGGCGTCGATGCGCTGGTCATCGAGGGCATGGAGGCCGGCGGCCATATCGGCCCGGTATCGACCAGCGTGCTCGCGCAGGAAATCCTCCCCGCGCTTGCCGACGAGGTCCCGGTCTTCGTGGCTGGCGGCATCGGCCGCGGCGAAGCGATCGCGGCCTATCTGGAGATGGGCGCCTCGGGGGTTCAACTCGGCACGCGCTTTGTCTGCGCGACCGAAAGCATCGCACATCCCAATTTCAAAAAGGCCTTCTTGCGCGCCTCGGCACGCGAAGCGGTCGCAAGCGTCCAGATCGACCCGCGCCTGCCCGTCATCCCGGTCCGCGCGCTCAAGAATGCAGGCACCGAAGCCTTTACCGCGAAGCAACGCGAGGTTGCGAACAAACTCGACGCGGGCGAGGTCGACATGATGGAAGCCCAGCTTGAAATCGAACATTATTGGGCGGGTGCGCTGCGCCGCGCCGTCATCGACGGCGACGTCGAAAACGGGTCGTTAATGGCAGGGCAATCTGTCGGTATGGTATCCGAAGAGGAGAGCGCGGCAGCAATCGTCGCATCTCTGGTGCAACAGGCCGAAGCGGCGTTGCACGCTCTGGGTTGATTCCGCATAATTTCGCGGTTGGGGAGTGGGTCATGAATTTGTCGCGTAAGATCATCGTAGCCGGTTTGCTGGCGAGCGTCGCCGCCTGTGCGCCGAAAGCGCCCCCGCCTCCCCCCCCCCCGCCCGCCGCGGGCGGTTTCGTCATTCCAACCCGGCCAGTTGCGACAGGAAAAGCGTGCACGGGGCAAATCCTGGAGGGGCGGGG
>CBJKNR010000270.1:0-5543 GCA_966417555.1 uncultured Sphingopyxis sp. | reverse complement strand
CGTTGAAACGCGCAGCGTGGATCGGCATCGCCCCGCGCCTCGCCGGGAAATTGTCGATCAGCGCGTTCAGCGACAATTCGATCATCACGATCGCCGACGCTTCGAGCGGTTCGATGAACCCCGCCGACAGCCCGATCGCAATGCAATTGCCTTCCCAGAAGCGCGCGCGGTGGCCGGTCGGAAAGCTCAGGCGGCGCGCGGGAACCTCGGGCGCATCGGGCAGCACATGCGCGATATAGGCGCGCAGCACCGTCTCGGCGCTGTCATCGTCCATGAAGCGGCTGGCATAGACGCAGCCGATGCCGCGGCGCCCCGGCAGGCCGATATCCCAGATCCAGCCCGCAGCATGCGCGGTCGACACCGTCTGCGACGCGATCGCGCTCCCCGGCGCGACAGGCACCTGCGCGGCGAGCGCGCGGTCGTTGAACAGCGTATCGCTACGGTCGATCCATTCGACACCGAGATGCCCCCCGATCAGCAGCGACGCGTGGCCGCTGCAGTCGACGAAAAGATCACCCTCGATATCGCCGTTCTGGCGCGTCGTGACCGAGGCGATGCCGCCGGCCCCATCGCGATTTACGCCCGTGACATGATCCGGAACATGCCGCACGCCAAGCCGCCGCGTCGCATGCGATGCCAGCAGCGCGGCAAATTTCCCCGCGTCGAGGTGATAGGCATAATTCGCCGCCCCCTGATAGTCAGGCATCGCGCGCTGCCGCGGCGCAAGGTCGAGATCGCAGATATGCGCCTGCGCGGTCATCGCCGCTGCAAAGGGCTGGTCGGCGGCGCCCGCCTGCCACGCGGCGAGCAACTCGCCCGTCGGTGCGGCAGGAGGCGGTGTGAAAGGATGAAGATAGCGGTCGGCGTCCGATCCATCGACCCAGCCGTCGAAGCGCGACCCCTGCTTGAACGATCCGTCACACGTCGCGAGGAACTCGCTCTCGCCGATCCCGATCATCGCCAGCGTCGCGCGCATCGTCGGCCACGTACCCTCGCCGACGCCGATCGTCGGAATGTCGGGAGCTTCGATCAGCGTGACCGAAAGCCCGCCTGCAACCGCGCGGGGCGAGCTGGCGAGGCGCGCCGCCGCGAGCCAGCCGGCGGTGCCGCCGCCCACGATGACAACCCTCTCGATCGCGCTATTCATTACCGTCGATCCTAGGCGAGCTTGCCGCCGCCGTCACGCAAAAGAGCCGCGCCCCGGAAAGGCACGACCCTCTTGCTTGCGACCCAGCGGAGGCAGCCCACCCGTCCTAGAAGCTGAACCTGACTCCCGCCGCATAGCGGGCGAAGCCCGGCTGCACGAAGGTGACATTATTCTTGTGACGAAGGTGCCCGCGGCGCCCCTCGCCGGTCAGGTTGATCGCCTCGACGAACGCTGTGAAGCCCGGGATGAACTCATAGCTCGCGCTCGCGTCGATCTGCCAATATTCCTCGGTATAGAATGGGTTGGGGCCCGTTCCCGCAAGGAACTCATCGCGCCAGTTCCACGCGACGCGCGCCTGGATGCCGTTCTTGTCATAGAAGGCGACCGCATTGGCACTGTCGCTGAGCCCGGTCAGCGCGAACTGCGGCACGGACGACGGCTGTGTATTGTCATAGGTCGCGTCGCCGTTGACGATTGTATAGTTCAGGATCACACCGAAGCCCGTGTCCCAGAAGCTGTGCTGCAGCGCGAACTCCCAGCCGTTGAGCGAGGCCTTCTGGTCGCTGTTGATCGGTGTCGCAATCTCGAAATTGACCAACGGATCGCCTGGCGCGGCGTGGATGACGCCGGTCAGCGCATCGGGCGTCCCGCCGGTGATCGTGACCGTATTGGGAAAGTTTTCGAAGATATATTGTCGGATGTCGCCAACGGTAGCCCCGCCGCCGAGCGCCGCGACCGCGGCCTGCCAACGCGGGCCATCTACCGGCGTCGTCAGCCCGAAGGCATTGGCATCGATGCGCGTCGACGACAGGAAGTTGCTCACATCCTTGTGGAAATAGCCGACCGACAGGTAGGAATCGGGCGCATAATACCATTCCGCCGACAAATCGATATTCTTCGACTTATAGGGGATCAGGCCGGGGTTGCCCTGGGCGCCGGTTCCGCCGCCGACCCGGAACAGGGTATCGAGCGTCCGCCCGCCCTGCATGCTGGCATAGTCGGGGCGCGTGATCGTGTGGCTGTACGATGCGCGCAGCTTGACATCCTCCAGCGGCGAAATGTCGAGATCGACTGCAGGAAGCCAATTGTCGTACGATCCCTTGAACCGGGTGAATTCGCTCTCGCCCGAGAAGACGATATTGAACTCGTTTTCGCCGACCCAGTCCGTCGTGACGGGCGCCGGCACGAGCGCCGCCGACGAAATATCCGTGGTTTCGTACCGGAGGCCCGCGACCAGATGCGCCGGATTCTGGAAGAGGTCGAATTCGGTCGCCACCTGCAGATAGGGCGCCAGCGTCTTTTCCGAGATGCGCCGGTCGGTGTTGAACACCGCGAGACAGGTGCCGGGCTGTGCCGATCCCGTCAGCGGATCGCTGCACGTCTGGAAATTCTGCTCGACCAGATCGGCCATGCGGTCGAAATCAAAGCTGTAGAAGCTCTGGATCATCCCGTCCTGCGCGAGGCCCGGAAATTTGTCGGGAAGCGTCACCAGCGTGAAGATGTCGTCGGGAATGCTCGACGCCGGGCCGGCACCGCCCCAGGTATCGTCGTTCTGGATCGTGCCGAAGGCCGACCGCACCTTGCTGTCGACATAGGACACGCCGAAATCGATGCTGTCGAGGAAACCGCCGTCATGGTCATATTGGCCGCGCAGCTGGACTTGGTTGATCCGGTTGCGGAAATAGGCGTTGCGGAACGCGTTGCCGGTCGGGGTGATCAGCGAGGCGTTCAACGGATCGATTCCGGGATGCATCGCATAGGAAATGACCGGCAGGTCGTTCTCGAAATTGATCGACTGGCTCTGGACCCCGAAGACCGCATTGCCGAGCGACATGCTCGACCCGAAGCGGTTGACCGGATTGACCTCGGCGGTCGAATGGTGGGCATCGAGTTCGAAGGTGACGCCACCGGGGCCTTTCCATTCGAGGTTGAGGCCCAGCGAGTTGTTCTCGGCGCGGTTTTCGATCAGCGCGCCGCTGTACGACAGATCCTTGCCGCCATAGAGGGCGTCAGGGCTCGGGACGCCGGAGGGCGGGCCGAAGCGTTCGGTGTAGAAAAGCGGGCCTGCGACCGGGCCGTCGGTCCAGGCGCTCGACGTATCGTCATGGTTGAACCAGACACCGACATTGCTGTTCCGCGTTTCGACGGTGTTGCGCGAATAGATATAGTCGATCGTCGCCGTGAACGCGTCGCTCGGACGGAATTGCAGCACCGCCTGGCCGTTGATGCGCTCGCGATTGATGTCATTGAGGTCGTAGGAGGCGTTTTGCGGCACCTGATAGACATCGGTTGCGCCGGGCCGGTTGGTGATGTTCGCATAGCGCGGATCGGGGACTTCCACCCCGTTGACGATGCGGGTGGGGTTGGCGAGCGAACCCCAGTTATTCTCGTTGCCAAGATAGCCGTCGCGCCAACCTACATTCGCGGTGTTCGTGCTCGACTTGCGCTTCTGGTACGAGCCCGCGACCATGATGCCAACGCGATCGTCGGCAAAGGTCGTGCTGAAAATGCCCGACACTTCGGGCGTGACCGTATCACCGGCATTGCGCGACGTATCGTACACGCCCTTGACCGACAGGCTGCCGCGCATGCCCGGATTGTCGAGCGGGCGCGGGGTGCGGATGTTGATGGTCGAACCGATGCCGCCGGATTCGATCGTCGCGCGGCCGCTCTTGTAGACCTCGACCGCAGCGATGCCTTCCGACGCGAGATTGGCGAAGTCGAACGAGCGTGATGACGGGGCGCTGCCGCCGTCGCCGATAACCGCCGTCGGCACCTGGCGGCCATTGACGGTCACAAGGTTGAATTCGGGCCCGAAGCCGCGGACCGTCACCAGCGATCCTTCGCCATTCTGGCGGTCGATCGAGACGCCGGTGATGCGCTGGAGCGATTCGGCAAGGTTGGTGTCGGGGAATTTGCCGATATCCTCGGCCGAAATCGCATCGACGACGCCCTGCGCCTCGCGCTTGATGTCAGCCGACGCGGCAAGCGAGGCCCGGATGCCGGTCACGACGATCTCGTCGCCATTCACTTCGCCCTCGGCCGGCGCGTCCTGCGCAACCGCAACCTGCGCCACGCCCATCATGGACAGTGCCGAGGTGCCGGCCAGAAATTTGGCAAACCACTGCTTTTGAGACGCCCGCATCCCCATTCCTCCCACTTCAGCCGCTCTTTTGATGGCGGCATTCGTTCAATGTGAACGTTATCTAAATGGGAACGTTCTCATTGTCAACGCGTCGACCGTTGCATTCGGGCCACAATGCTGCGCTATTTTGTGCAGCAAACGTATGCAGCAAATGCCCCAGAGGGGATCAGTGGCTCCAGCGTGCAAAGATGGCGGTCGGCAACAATAGTCCCCTCGCCTCTTCGCGCACCGCGAGTTCGCCGCACTCGACCTTTCCGGGCAGGTCAGCGAAGAGCTGCGCCAGCAGTTCGCCGATCGCGAGCGCGGACATGCGCACGGCATAGACGGTGAGAAACAGCGCGCGGCTGTCGGCGTCGAGCAACTGGCGGCAGTCGGCAAGCAGCGGCGCCAGCCCTTCCTCGATCTGCCAGCGCTCGCCCCCCGGGCCGCGCCCGAATTTGGGCGGGTCGAGCAGGATCGCGTCGTAACGCCGCTCGCGCCGCACCTCGCGCGCGGTGAACTTGCCCGCATCGTCGAGTATCCAGCGCACAGGCTTGTCGGCCATGCCCGCGAGCGCGGCATTTTCGCGCGCCTGCCCGACCGATTTCTTCGAGGCATCGACGTGCGTCACCGACGCGCCGACCGCGGCGAGCGCCTGACTGCCGACGCCGGTATAGCCGAAGAGGTTCAGGAAGGCGGGATCGGCCTTGTCGGCCACGCGCTCACGCAGCCAGTCCCACACCGGCGCCATGTCGGGAAAGAAGCCGAGATGGCGAAACGGCGTGCACGACGCGGTAAAGCGCGTCTCGCGCCAAGCGAGCGGCCACCCCTCCGCGGGCACGGGCCTGTTGTAGTACCAGCGGCCACCGCCGTCGTCGTCAGACGCCGGGATGAACTCGCCGTCGACCTTCTCCCATTCGCTCGCAGGCATCGCCGGCGCCCACATCGCCTGCGGTTCGGGGCGGATGAAACGATAGCGGCCATAGCGCTCGAGCTTTCGCCCGTTGCCGCTGTCGACCAGCCCATAATCGTCCCACGCCTCGCCTACGAGCGTAACGAGGGGCAGCAAGTCAGCCACGCGCGGCTTCCGCGAGGATGAACGCCTTCACCGCATCATAGTCGCCGGACAGCTTCGTATAGCGCTCTTCGCGCTCGAACAGATTGCCGAGCCGCGCGGGCAGCGCCGGGCGCACGCCGGTCGCGCGCTCGACCGCCTCGCGGAACTTCGCGGGATGCGCGGTCGCGAGCGTGACGACCGGAATGTCGGCATCG
>CBJKNR010000269.1:0-5544 GCA_966417555.1 uncultured Sphingopyxis sp. | reverse complement strand
CTACGGATGTCCAGGGGATAATCGCCGATCAAGTCCGGGGTGACGAAAGAGGGGGGACGGCAACTTCCCACCCCAATGCCGCCCTTTCGCAAACCGGCATTGCACGCCGCCGCACACGCCTTCCCTCACATATGCGCCGTCACTTCGGGCGGGTTCCACCAGTTGTTCCCCGCGCCGTCCATATGCTGGACCGGCAGCGCCGCCATCTCGGCGGGCGTCAGGTCGTCGAGGCACGCGATCGCGACCGAATAATAGGCGCCGCCGATCTCCTCGACATAGCCATGACCGAAGGGCGAGACGCCGCACGTCCTGCAGAAGATGTGATGCGCGCTGTTCGACCCGAACTGATAGTCGCTGTACGCAGCAGGATCGGTCAGCAGGCGAAAGGCGTCGGGCTTGATCTGGGCGCTCCAGTTCCGCTTCTTGGTGCAGATCGAGCAATTGCACTTGCCCGTCCCCGCCGCAAGGTCGAGGTCGGCTTCGAATTTGACCGCGCCGCAGTGGCACGAACCATGATGGGTCTTGAGCAAATGAAATCCTCCGGTCTGGCGGCGCCGTCGGTCGGCGCCGTTCACCCGAAGACCATTAGCCCACCCTCCTGACAGATATTGTCAGGAGGCCGCATCATAGCCGCTCTGCCGCCACCAGTCGGCCATCAGCACCGCGCGCCGCCGCCCGAAACCCTCGTCGCCGATCCGCGCCGCGGCGATGCGGTCGATACGAAAGCTGCGGAAATCCTGCCGCAGCAGGCACCACGCCGCGATAATCTGCTTCTCCTCGAAATAGGCGAGCGCCGCGGGCCAGATCGCCCGCGTCGTCACCGTGCCGCGTTCGTCGGCATAATCGATGTGCAGCGTCTTTTCCGCGCGCATCGCCTCACGCACCGTCGCCAGCAACGGCGCGTCGGTTTCGCGCCAGCGGCTGTTCACCGGCCACAGCCCCGCCTCGTCGATCCGCCGCTTGAGGTCGTCGGGGCTTGCCGCCGCTATTTTCGCGAGCGCCAGCCCCGCCGCGCGCGACAGCGCCCCGTCCTGCCGCCCCTCGACCCAGCGTGCGCCCAGAACCAGCGCTTCCAGCTCCTCGGCAGTGAACATCAGCGGCGGCAGGAAAAATCCGGGGCGCAGCACATAGCCGATCCCGGCCTCGCCATCGATCGGCGCGCCCAATGCGACCAGCGCCTGGATGTCGCGATAGAGCGTGCGCACCGACACGCCCTGCTCCTCGGCGAGCACCTCGGCGGTCACCGGCCGACGTCGCCGGCGCAGGCCGTCGATGATCGCGAAGAGCCGCCCCGTCCTGTCCATCGCCGCGCGCTCCGTCAGCGGCGCCGATAGGTCCAGCGGCGCGGCTTCGACCCGTCGATCGCCGAAATCGTCGCGGTCAGCGTATCGCCGTCGCGCGCGTAATGGATACGCTGCGGATAATCATGCGCCGGGTTCTCGAAGGTCGCGCTCGTCCCCTCCCGCCGCACAAGCCGGAAGGCCACCGGCGCCCCGCCCTGCGGCATCGCGATATAGGCGAGCGCGCCGTCCGCGCCCCGCGCGATCCGGATGAATTCGAACTCGCGCAGCACGTCGCCGCGTCCCGACCGGCTGTACCCCAGCATCACCCCGCCGCGCGGCGCCGTCCAGCTCTCCTCGGTCCAGCGTTCGCCCTCCTCGCTGGCCCACTGCCCCGCCATCCACGCGAGGTCGTCGACCCCGCTCGTCTGGCTGGCCGCCGGGGTCGCCGCGACCAGCAGTCCCGCCGCCAGATTTGCAAAAACCGCCTTCATATGCGCGCCCTTCCCGCCCCTCGTGGCATCATCGGCCGCCCCGGTCTTTAACCGACGCGGCAATCATCGTCCAATCGGTCGATGAGCCATTGCGAGGCGCCGTCACCATCGCCCGCACCCGCGCGCAGGCCGGTTCCCGGCCGAGCCGCCACGCGCGGTGGCGGCGCGGCCGGTGACGGTCAGAAGCGCCCGATGACCTGAATGCCATAGAAACGCGGCTCGGCGGGGATGAAGGTCGGAATGCCGAACCCTCCGCCGGTATTGCCCGCGTCGAGCAGATAATTCTCGTCGGTGGCGTTGCGTATGAAACCGGCGATTTCGACGCGATCGTCGGCAAAACTCACCCCCGCGCGCGCGTTGACCAGTGTCACCGCATCCTGGCTGATCGCGTCGCGGTTGGGCACCTCGAAGAAGATCTTGCTGCGATAGGTGATCGTCGGCGTCGCAAAGAAGCGCATCCCGCCGCCAAGCTCGGCGTTGATCGTGAAGCCCGCCGCCGCCTGCCATTCGGGCTGCAGGCGGAACCGGTCGCCCGCGAACACGCCATTGGCCGCCTTGTCGTCGATACCGCCGTCGATATAGGCGACATTGCCGAACAGCCGGAGCCAGGGCGTCACCGCATAGGCCGCTTCGACCTCGACCCCCAGATTGCTCGCGGTGCCCGCGCTCTGCGTGATCGTGCTGCCGTCGGACTGGACCACCGACACCTGGAAATTGTCGTATTTCTGGTAATAGACCCCCAGCGATCCCGAGAAACCGCCGCTCGACGCCTTCAGCCCGACCTCATAGTTCCAGACATTTTCCGACGCGATATTGCTGATGTTCGGTACCGGCCCCGCGGGGGTGCTGCGCGCGGTCAGGTTGACGGTCGGCGACCGGCGCCCCTTCGACACCGTCGCGAAACCGTTGAAGCCGTCGGCGAAGCGATAGAGGATGTTGAAACGCGGCAGAAACGCCTGGAAACTGTCCTCGGTATAAAAGGTCTGCCCGCGCGTATCGACCTGCCCCGGAATCAGCGAGGCGCCGCCGGTGATCCGCGACCGCGGCACCACCGCGAAATAGCCCGACCGGCGCTTTTCGATCAGCGCGCGGATCCCCGCGGTGACCTCCAGCGCTTCGGTCGGAATCCAGGTGCCGTCGGCGAACACCGAATAGCTCTGGTTCCTGCCGATATTGCCGAAGGTCGAGCTATAGGGAATCACCGTCGCGGCGCCGCGGGTCAGGATGGCCGTCGCCTGCGCCGCCGCGACGCTGCCGTCGGGGGCGATGCAGGGCAGGTTCGGGATCAGCCGCGCCGCGCATTGCAGGAATGTTCCTTCCTCGCTCGAGAAAGGCACCACCTGCGACCCGCTTTCGACGAAGCCGTTCCAGCCGAACGAACCGCGGAACCGGTCGCTGTTGTACGAAAAGCGCGTCTCGTGATTAAATTGATGGCCCTTCGCATCCTCGGCGAATTCCAGATACCAGGCGGCGCTGCCGTCGGCGTCGAAAATCTCCAGCGAATCGAAATCGCGATAGCTGTTGATCATCGTGATCGTCCAGTCGTCGGCGACCTCCCAGCCCAGCGTCAGATTGACGTCATAGACGTCGCGCGTCAGCCCCAGCTTCGCCGCGCCCAGCGCCTCTTTCGACAGCGGCGAGCCGCCGAGCGCCGCGTCGCCGAACGAGTTCGCCGGCCCCGACGCGGTGGGATAGGTGCCCGAGATGAAGGGCGTGCCGCTGTTGCGCTGCCGGTCATAGGTCAGGATCAGGTCGGCGGTGAACGCGTCGGTCGGCGTGAAGCGCAGCGACCCGCGCACCCCCAGCTGGTCCTGATCGTACAGATCGTCCTGCCCCGCCGCGAGGTTGCGGACATAGCCGTCGCGCTTTTTCCATTCGAACGCGACGCGCCCCGCGACCTTGTCCGACCCCAGGTTGACGAAGCCGCCGAGCACCGTCGCGTCATAATTGCCGTAGCTCGCGCTGATCTCGCCCGAAAAGCCGGGCTTCGGCCGCGCCGAAATGATGCTGATCGCGCCGACCGCCGACGCGGTGCCGAACAGCGTCGCCTGCGGCCCCTTGATCACCTCGATTCGGTCGATGTCGTAGATCGCCTGATACGAACCGCGCGAGCGCGAGATGTCGGTGCCGTTGTAATAGAGCGTCACGCGCGCCGCCTGCTGCGCCGATCCGCTGTCCGACGTGATGCCGCGGATGACGATGCCCGGATTGTTGGCGCTCTGTTCCTGGATGTTGAGCCCGGGGACATAGTTCGACAATTCGTCGAGGTCGCTGACCCCCAGATTGCGCATCTGCGCCCCGCTCGTCGCCGAAATGGTGATCGGCACGTCGATCGCGCGCTGCTCGATCTTCTGCGCGGTGACCACGATGTCTTCGCCCGTCTCCGCCGCCTCCCCGGCAGGAAGCGTCTGCGCAAGCGCGGGGGTCGAGGTGGCGGCAAGGAGCAGCGAAACGGCAAAAGCACGGCGCAAACGAAGCATGGGGAGACCCTTTTTCGAGGAGAGATTTTCCGGATTTGGACGCGTGGAACGCCGCCCCGCCCTTTGGCCTGGCCCGGCGGCAGTTCGATGTCGGTTGCGCTGCAAAGGCATGACAGGCGTGCGCAGCTTTGTTGCAGCGCAACGAAATTTAGCGAATGACTTTACGGCCGCGGGCGCTAGACTGCGTCCATCCCCGGGGAGCCTGTGTGCAGAAACAGGTTGAGAGCGGAACAAGCCGCGACCCGTTGAACCTGATCCGGGTAATACCGGCGGAGGGAGGGTCGGCGTTCCGCATCAGGAATCCCCATTCTCGCTCCGTATCTATGGAGCGACTGCACATGGCCGACATCGATTCCCGCCTCGACAAGACGCAAGCCGAACCCATCGGGGTGACGACTGGCCCGATCCGCGGCAGCCGCAAGGTCCACGTCGCGAGCCCCACCGGCAGCGGCATCCGCGTCGCGATGCGCGAGATCGATCTCGACCCGCACAGCAATGAGCCTTCGGTCCGCGTCTACGACACCAGCGGCCCCTACACCGATCCGGGCGCCAGCATCGACATCGCCGCGGGCCTCCCCGAACTCCGCGCCAGCTGGATTCGCGCGCGCGGCGACGTCGAGGAAGTCACCCAGCGCGAAGTCCGCCCCGAGGATAACGGCCAGCTCGGCCCCGACCGTTCAGGGGGAGTCCCCGCCTTCCCGGGCGTCCGCAAGACCGTGCTCCGCGCCAAACCCGGCGCGAACGTCAGCCAGATGCACTATGCCCGCCGCGGCATCATCACCCCCGAGATGGAATATGTCGCGACGCGCGAGAATCTCGGCCGCGAGCGCCTCGCCGAATATGTCCGCGACGGGCAGGATTGGGGCGCGAGCATCCCCGATTATGTCACCCCCGAATTCGTCCGCGAGGAAGTGGCGCGCGGCCGCGCGATTATCCCCAGCAACATCAACCACCCCGAAAGTGAGCCGATGGCGATCGGCCGCAACTTCCTCGTCAAGATCAACGCCAACATCGGCAACAGCGCGGTCGCCAGTGACGTCGCGTCCGAGGTCGACAAGATGGTCTGGTCGATCCGCTGGGGCGCCGACACCGTCATGGACCTGTCGACCGGCCGCAATATCCACGACACGCGCGAATGGATCCTCCGCAACTCGCCCGTCCCGATCGGCACCGTCCCCATCTATCAGGCGCTCGAGAAAGTCGGCGGCATCGCCGAGGAGCTCAGCTGGGAAATCTTCCGAGACACGCTGATCGAGCAGGCCGAACAGGGCGTCGACTAGGTCACCATCC
>CBJKNR010000268.1:0-5554 GCA_966417555.1 uncultured Sphingopyxis sp. | reverse complement strand
GCTCAGCGCCGCGACGTCGTGATCCGGCATGCCATCGAGGAGCCGCGCCGTCTCGTCGAAGGTTCGCGCGTCGAGCGCAGCAAAGGCGGCCCTGCCTTCCGCCGTCAGCGCGATCGGCCGCTCGCGCGCGTCGGCGCCGCGTCCGCGCTCGATCCACCCGCACCGCGCGAACTTGCCGACAATGCGGCTCAGATAACCGGGGTCGACTCCGACCTCTTCCTGAATCCGTTTTGCAAGGACCGGTTCGCCGACCGCGATCTCATAGAATATCCGCGCTTCGACCAGCGACAGCTCGCTTCCCATATAATGCGGATCGAGCGCGCCCATCCGCCGCGTGTAGAAGCGGTTGAAGCGTCGCAGCGCGGCAACGGCGGAAGCGAGTGCGGGATTCGGGCGGAGGGGAGCAGCTTTGGTCATGTCACCCCAGTCGATCAAATAGTTGCCGATGTCAACTATTTGATCGACTGGCTTTGGCGCTGTCGCTTGACACGTCGCCGCCCCCTGTCATGCTGCGCACAATAAACGCAGCACAATCAGTGGGGAGAGCTGCCGATGCGCCTGATGCCGGTGACCGACGCGATGTTCCTGTGGGGGGAAAGCCGCGAAATGCCGATGCATATCGGCGGCATCAATCTCTACACGCTGCCCGAAGGGGTCGACGAGACCGAGTGGCTGAACGAACAGCTCGCATCGCTCCGCCAATCGGAAGGGCTGCGGCGGCCGTTCAGCGAAGTGCTGAAATTGACGCCGTTCGGCCAATATGGCCCGATCCGCCTCACTCCCGACCGCGACATTGACATGCATTATCATGTCCGCGCCGCCGCGCTGCCCAAGCCGGGACGCTATCGCGAAATGTTCGAACTCGCCTCGCGCCTCCATTCGGGGCTGCTCGACCGCACCCGGCCGCTGTGGGAGATCACGCTGATCTCCGGCCTGCCCAACCGGCAGATCGCGACCTTCAAGAAGGTCCATCACGCGCTGATGGACGGTGCCGCAAGCATCCATTTCTATAATTCGATGCTGTCGGCCGACTCCAAGGAACGCCGCGCCGCCTCGCCACTCTCGGTCGAGGCTTATGAGGCCTACAAGCGCCTTTTCCCGGCGCCGAAAAAACCGGCGCGCCCGAACCTGACGGACATCAAGGCGATCGGCGATTTCCTGAAGGAGCAATGGGGCAACGGCGTCGGGGTGACCAGGGCGCTGAACCAGTATCTCGCCGCGATGTTCGGCATCGGCGGCGACGGCCTCGCGACGCCCTTTGCCGGCGTGCCGCGCACTAGCTTCAACCGCAACATCACCGGCGCGCGGCGCTTCGTCGCGCAAAGCTGGTCGCTCGAACGCGTGCGCGCGATGGGCAAGGCCTATGATGGCACGATCAACGACGCGGTGCTCGGCATGTGCGCGGGCGCGATGCGCAAATATCTGCAATCGCTGAACGAGCTGCCCGACAAGCCGCTGAAAGCCATGGCGCCGGTGTCGATCCGGCCCAAGGACGATATCGATTCGGGCAATTCGGTCGCGTCGGTGACCGCCAACCTCGCGACGCATATCGACGATCCGGCGACGCGCATGGCGATGATCCGGGAATCGATGAATTCGGCGAAGGCCCAGCTGCGCGCGATGACCGCGGCACAGATCCAGCTCTACACCGCAATCACCAGCTTCCCGATGATGCTGACCGCGCTGACGCGCACGGCCGACAAATTCCCCGCCTACTCGGTGACGATCTCGAATGTGCCCGGCCCGCGCGAGCAGATGTACTGGAACGGCGCACGCCTCGACGGCATGTACCCCGCGAGCATCCCCGTCGACGGCATGGCGATGAACATCACGCAGGTGTCGAATTTCAGGAATATCGACTTCGGCATCACCGCGTGCCGCCGCAGCGTCCCGCATGCGCAGCGGATGATCGACTATCTGGAGGAAGCGCTCGTCGAACTGGAGACGGCGGCGGGGATCAAAACGCCGAAGGGGAAGTAAGCACTCCCGTCATTGCGAGGAGCGCAGCGACGAAGCAATCTCCCGCTATCGACATGTTCGGACGATCGCTGGAGATTGCTTCGCTTCGCTCGCAATGACGAAAAAGAGCTTAGCTCTCGCCGCCGCCCTCCAGATCCCGCGCCACCTTCGGATCGCGCAGCAACTTGTCGATATGGCTCGCCTCGTCGAAGCTCTCATCGGCGAGGAATTTGAGCCTCGCAGCATATTTCATCCGCACTTTCGACGCGACGGTCTTCTGAAGATAGGCGGTGTTGGTGCGCAGCGCCTTCAGCACCGCGTCCTCGTCCCTGCCGAGCAGGGGCTTCACGAACACCGTCGCGTGGCGCAGGTCCGGCGACATGCGGACTTCGGTGATGCTGACCGGATGCGTCGCGAGTACATCGTCGTGCACGTCGCCGCGCGCGATGATTTCGCTCAATATGTGGCGCACCTGCTCGCCGACGCGCAACACACGCACCGATGGTCCCTGGTCTTTTTCGCCCTTCTTCACTTCGCCTTCTTCTCTTCGTCCAGTTTCGCAACGATGCGCGCGATCGAGCGCATGTTACGCGCGGTGCCCTTGCAGCCCAAGCGCCTTTCGATGAAGGCCCCCGTGAGCTTGCTGTCAGCGACCCCGTCGCCATAGTCGAGAAACAACATGCGCTTGCCGAGCGCGAGCTTCTCGCCGCCGCGGCCGAGATGATCGCCCACCAATTGATCGAACTGCGCCTGCGTCGGCTGATCGGTCAGGAACATGGTGTGGACGAACCGCTCCTCGTTCGTGCCCGCGAACGGGTTATCCGAGACCCCCGAGGCCAGCTCGTCTCGGTCGCGCACGACGACCGCGCTCGTCATATCGAAGCGGTCGTCGACCATCATCGCCAGCTTTTCCTCGAGCCCCCGCGTCGGGCGCGCAGCATGATCGAACAGCACATTGCCGCTCGCCACGACGGTTTCGACATTGCTGAAGCCCTCGGCCTCGAACGCCGAGCGCAGGTCGACCATCTTCAGCCGGTTGCCGCCGACGTTGATGCTGCCGAACAGGGCGACGTAGCGCGCCATCAGCCGAAGGTCATGATCCGCGCGCTCGATGTCGCGCGCGCGAGCAGCTCGCCGGACTCGTCGAACAGTTCGGCCTCAAGGAAAACCACCGACCGGCCGCGCCCGACGACGCGGCCCTTGCCGATCACGCGGCCCGGCATGACGGGTTTGAGAAAGCTGACGTTGAGGTCGATCGACGCGGGGACTTCCGCGCCGCCAGTCATGCTGACGAGCGCGGGCCCCATCGTGTCGTCGAGCATCGCAGCCACGAAACCGCCCTGCACCGTCCCGCGCGGATTGAGCATCTGCGCGGTCGGATGAAAGGCGATCTCGATCCGGCCCTCGTCCGGATATTCGGCGATCAGTTCCCAGCCCAGCAGCTCGGCGCAGGGCGGGGCCGGAAACCGGCTGAAAAAACTCTCAGCCATGGTCCGGCCCTCCCGTTACAGCGTGCGTTCGCGCAGCTCGACTTCGAAGACTTCGAGGTGATCGCCCGGCTTGATGTCGTTGGTGTCCGCCAGCACGACACCGCATTCGAGGCCGGCGCGCACTTCGGCGACGTCGTCCTTGAAGCGGCGCAGCGATGCAATCGTCGTCGCCGAGACGATGACGTCGTCGCGCGTGAGACGCGCATGGAGCCCCTTGCGGATCGACCCTTCGAGCACGAGCAGGCCAGCGGCCTTGTCGCGCTTGCCCGCAGGGAAGACTTCCTTGACCTCGGCGCGGCCGACGACATTCTCGATGCGCTCCGGACCCAGCTCGCCCGCCATCTCCTTCGCCACGTCGGCGGTCAGGTGATAGATGACGTCATAGTACATGAAGCGCACTTTTTCGCGGTTCGCGATCTCGCGCGCCTTGGCGTTCGGGCGGACGTTGAAGCCGATGATCGGCGCGCCGGTCGAAGCCGCACGCGTCACGTCGCTCTCGGTGATCGCGCCGGCACCCGACAGGAGCACGCGGACGCGGATCTCGTCGGTCGACAGCTTGTTCAGCGCATTGACGATCGCCTCGACGCTGCCCTGCACATCGCCTTTGACGATGACCGGATATTCGATGACATTGGCCTTGTCGGCGAGTGCCGAGAACATGCCCTCGAGGCTGACCGGCGCCTGCTCGGTGCGCTTGCGGGTTGCCTGTTCCTGGCGATAAGCGGCGACCTCGCGGGCGCGCGCCTCATTCTCGACGACCGTCAGCGTATCGCCCGCCATCGGCACACCGCCGAGACCGAGTACCTCGACCGGCATCGACGGGGTCGCCTGCTTGATCTGCTTGCCATGATCGTCGACGAGCGCACGCACGCGGCCGCTTTCGGCGCCGCAGACGAAGATGTCGCCGACCTTCAGCGTCCCGCGGCGCACGAGGATCGTCGCGACGGGGCCGCGGCCCTTGTCGAGCTTTGCCTCGATCACCGTGCCTTCGGCAGCGCGGTCGGGGTTGGCCTTCAGCTCCATGATCTCGGCCTGCAGCGCGATCGCGTCGAGCAGCTTGTCGAGACCGGTCTTCTTGAGCGCCGAGACTTCGACATTCTGGACGTCGCCGCCCATTTCCTCGACCACCAGCTCATGTTCGAGCAGGCGTTCGCGGACGCGCTGCGGATTGGCGCCTTCCTTGTCGACCTTGTTGATCGCAACGATGATCGGCACGCCCGCCGCCTTCGCATGGTTGATCGCCTCGATCGACTGCGGCTTCAAGCCGTCGTCGGCGGCAACCACCAGGATGACGATGTCGGTGACGTTCGCCCCGCGCTGGCGCATCTCGGTAAAGGCTTCGTGGCCGGGCGTATCGAGGAAGGTGATGACGCTGCCGTCCTTCGCCTTCACCTGATAGGCGCCGATATGCTGGGTGATGCCGCCGGCTTCGCCCGCCTGCACATTCGCACCGCGAAGCGCGTCGAGCAGGCTGGTCTTGCCATGGTCCACATGGCCCATGATCGTGACGACCGGCGCGCGCGGCTTCAGCGCCGCGGTATCGTCGACATCCTCGTCGTGGCGAATGTCGATGTCGGCTTCGCTGACGCGCTTGATCTCGTGCCCGAACTCGGTGACGAGCAGCTCGGCCGTGTCCTGGTCGATCGTCTGGTTGACGGTGACAGGCATGCCCATCTTGAACAGCGCCTTGACAAGGTCCGCGCCCTTTTCGGCCATGCGGTTCGCGAGTTCCTGCACCGTGATGCTTTCGGGAACGACGACTTCGCGGACCTGCTTCTCGCGCGGTCCCGACGAGGTCATATGCGAGCGCTTTTCCTTTTCGCGGGCACGCTTCAGCGCCGCGAGGCTGCGCGCGCGCGCGCCCTCGTCCTCGTTGAGCGCGCGTGTGACGGTAAGCTTGCCCGATTGGCGGCGGTTGTCGGTGCCGCGGTTCGCCTTGGGCTCGGGGCGCTTGGGTTCGGGGCGCTTCGGCGCCTCGACCGGCGTGAAGCGGCGCGGCGCCGGGGCGGCGCTGGTCGTCGCCGCCGGTCGCGGCGCGGTGGCTTCGCCTTCAGGCACGGCCGCAGCGGCGGGCACTTCGGCAGCGGGCTCGGGTACCGACGGTG